>CAYNOA010000023.1:0-9154 GCA_964398695.1 uncultured Enterococcus sp.
AAAAAATGGGTGAAATATAGTATAATACCAAGAGTGAAGAGGGTGAGAAGATGAATCTAACTTTTGCTGTTGTTGATATTGAAACAACTGGCACCAATCCTAAAACCGATCGTATTATTCAAATTGGGTGTGTTTTAATTGAAAATAATCAAATCGTTGGGCGTTACTCAACGGATGTCAATCCAGGTCAGGTAATCCCCAAGCAAATCATTAATTTAACAAAAATTTCACCCTATCAAGTGAAAAAAGCGCCTTATTTTGAAGATATTGCTTGGACGATTTATCATTTGTTGAGTGAAACTACTTTTGTTGCACACAATATTCATTTTGACTATCAATTTTTAAATGAGGAATTTGTCCGTTGTGGGGTCCCACCATTGAAAATTCCCGGGATTGATACCGTCGAATTGGCACAAATATTTTTACCAACCGAAACCAGTTACCGACTAAATGATTTGGCCGATCGCTTTGGATTTGACCATGAAAATCCACACCAAGCATTAAGTGATGCCGAAGTAACTGCGACACTACTGCTTTATATTCAAGAAAAAATTCAAGCGTTACCGTTAATTACGATGGGAGAAATTGTAGACTTAAGCACGGTGACTAGTTATCAAACGAGTCAATTTATTGCTAATCTATTTGAGGAAATGAAGCAAAAACCAGCGAAGCAATTAGCCGACCTACAAATCGTTGATGGCGTCGCTTTGAAAAAGAAAACAATTCCCTTGTTTGAGACGCCACTGTATCCAAGTCATTATCCAAAAACTAAAAAAGAAAAAGCTCTTTTTTTTAAGACACAAATCGAGTATCGCAAACCGCAGCAACGGTTGATGAATTTAATTTATGAGCATTTTACTAAAAGTACAGAAAAGAATTTATTAATTGAAGCTTCTACTGGGATGGGAAAAACAATTGGTTATTTATTTCCGTTAAGCTTTTTAGCAACGCCGGCTAACCCTCTCATTGTTAGTACGGCATCAATTTTATTACAACAACAATTGATTGAAGAAGATTTACCGAAGTTAAATGCGTTTTTACCATCCCCGCTGCAAGGAACGATTCTTAAAGGAAAGCATCATTACATTGATTTACAGCGTTTTAAAGTGACCTTAAAAAAACCGCTTCGGCAAAAACAATATGCGATTTATCAAATGAGAATTTTAGTCTGGTTAACTCAGACTGAAACAGGAGATCTAGGTGAATTAAATGTTTTACAATCCAATCATCTCCTGTTTGAAGATATTCGTCATCGTGGGGTAGAATTCTTACTGGTAGATCAACCTTTTTATGAAGAAGATTTTTTGCGTTATTTATATAAAAAGATGGAACAAAGCAACTTGCTCGTTGTCAATCATGCTTTGTTAGCACAAGAAACCCAAAAAGCAGTCCCACTTTTACCTGCAAGTGACTATTTAATTATTGATGAAGCCCACCATTTGCCAGAAATTGTTGAAAAAGTCAGCAATCAAATGGTTGATACAGAGAAATTTCAACGTCTAATAAAGAATTATCAAGAAGAGGGCCAACTATTTGATCAAATGGCAACCATGTTCGTAAATCATATCGAAGCCAATCATACTTTTGACTTATATCAAGAAGAATTGATTGAAATATATACTTTACAAGAAGAAATAATCGCAACCAAGTTTTTGAAATATCCTGTAAAAGCGCCGCATATTGTGAAACAAGAACAATGGATCGCACTCAAAGATACGGCGAGATTAGAAAAGAGGCTCTTCTTGTATTATGAGGAAGCTTTATTTTTACAAGAACGATTATTGGCACTTAGCTTAAACCTCCAAGAGCAGTGGCTTGAACGAGATAAAATATTTTTTGGTAAGTTAGTGTCACTTTTTTCAGAAATTGCTGATCAGGCAAAAATCATGAAGCAATGGTTTTATGCATGGGAAAACCAGTATGTTCATAAAATTTATTTATATACGAGCCAAAACACAGCTCGGATTGAACTCATTAATCTAGGGGCTACCTTGCTCCCTCAAACAAAGTGGTATCCTCGTTATCAAAAGATTGTTTATCTAGGTGGTACGATGAAAGTGCCAAGACAACCCCATTATTTTGCCAAGCACTTAGGAATTTTGGCGCCAAAGGTCCAAGTCTTGCCCTCTGAGTTTGATTACCAAGCGCAAGCAAGATTTTATGTAGTGGATGAAGAAGTTATTGTGAAAGATTTAGATTACGAAAACTATGTTACTTATTTGACGCGCTCAATTACAAAAATTTTAAAGAAAAATCAACAATCAACTTTAGTTTTGTTTACTTCCCATGAAGTATTACAGGGAGTTTACGAACGAATGCATCTGCACTTTCTAGAAAATGGTCGTGAGATATTGGCGCAAGGCGTTGGTGGTAGTCGAGAAAAAATCTTGAAACGCTTTAAAAACTCAAAAGGTTCAATTTTATTTGGTGCCGATAGTTTTTGGGAGGGCGTCGACTTGCCTGGCGATTCTTTAGAATTAATTATTGTAACGAGACTACCATTTGAGCACCCAAGTCGCGAAATGGTTGATGCTAAAAGACGTTTTTTTTCAGATCAACATTTAAATTACTTTAAACAAGAATCCTTGCCTAAAGTCGCCTTAAAACTCCGTCAAGGCTTAGGACGTTTAATTCGTTCAAAGGAAGATCGCGGTGTCTTAATCTTGCTAGATTCTCGTTTACTCGATGCTTCTTATGGCAAGCAACTGCAGCAAGCTTTACCGAAAGGATTGCCAATTGAACGATTGTCACTAAGCGCTGCCTGTGAGCAAACCCAACAGTTTTTAAACAAAAATGAGAAAAATTAAAAAATTCCAAAAAAACAATGAGATATTTGTTATAATGGATGGTATTAAAGGAGTCAACCTTTGAAAATTAAACAAAAAAAAGAGCAAAAAAGCATCCTGGCTTTATTTGTGGGAATTATCCTCTTATTAATGATTTTATTTTTTTCAGCCATTTTTTATGTTCGGGCTTCAAGACCGATGCGTCAAGCAAAAGCAGAAGCGATTCAACTAGCCAAACAATACATTGATTTAAAAAGAGTGGATCGATTTTATTGGTATACGCGCGAAGAAACTTATTTTTCTTTAATTGGCGAAGAACAAGATGGCGAAGAAAAAATTATTATCATTCCTAAAAAGGGCGATCAAATGACCATTTTAAATAAAAGCGATGGACTTGACGAGCAAGAAGTTCGAGCCATCATGAATCAAGAATTTTCGGATGAAAAAATAAAAAAAATTACTTTAGGCATGTTTGAAAATCAAGTAGTCTGGGAAGTCACCACAAAAATTTCTGACAATCTTCATTACTACTTACTTGATTTTAAAGATGGCACACTACTTAAAAGTATCCAATCTGAGTAGATAAAAATAATAAGGAGGCAATACATAATGAAATTATCAAAACGTGTAAGTAACTTAGCACCTTCCGTCACTTTAGCAACGGCAGCCAGAGCAAAAGAATTAAAGGCGCAAGGGCTAGATATATTAAGTGCGACTTTAGGAGAGCCGGACTTTGTGACACCAAAAAATATTCAGCAAGCTGCGATTCAAGCAATTGAATCGGGAAAAGCGAGTTTTTATACGGCAAGTGCGGGTATTCCTGAGCTTCGTCAAGCAGTGGTTGATTACTTTAAACGAAATTATGGCCTTACTTATAAAGTTTCGCAAACCATTGTCACCGATGGGGCAAAATTTGCACTTTATGCTTTATTTCAATCCGTGCTTGATGAAGCAGATGAAGTGATTATTCCAGTTCCTTATTGGGTAAGTTATGCAGACCAAGTTCGTTTAGCTGACGGCGTCCCTGTCTTTGTTGATGGGGCAGAAGAAAACCAATTTAAAGTAACTGTCGCTCAATTAGAACAAGCGCGTACAAATAAAACCAAAGCCTTCATGCTGACTAGCCCCTCAAACCCAACAGGCATGATTTATACGAAAGAAGAGTTACTAGCCATTGGTGAGTGGGCCGTTACGCATGATATTTTAATTGTAGCCGATGATATTTATGGGGCGCTCGTTTATAATGGTGCTGAATTTACTCCGATTGCAAGCTTGTCAGAAGCCATTTGCAACCAAACCATTGTCATTAACGGTGTATCAAAAACATATTCAATGACCGGATGGCGAATTGGTTTTGCGGTCGGTAACCAAGAAATTATTACAGCAATGATTAATATTGCTTCTCAAGCAACGAGTAACCCGTCTGCGGTTAGCCAATATGCCGCTTTAGAAGCGTTAAATGGTCCGCAAGACTCCGTTGAAACGATGCGCCTCGCCTTTGAAGAGCGGTTAAATCGCCTTTATCCGCTTGTTTTAGAAATACCAGGAGTAAAATGCGCGAAACCTCAAGGGGCCTTTTACTTATTCCCGAATGTAAAAGAAACGATGACTTTATGCGGTTATACTGACGTTACTGAATTTACTGAAGCGCTTTTAAATGAAGCGCATGTGGCCTTAGTGACTGGCGCTGGTTTTGGTTCTCCTGAAAATATTCGAATCAGTTATGCAACGGATTGGGACACCTTAGAAGAAGTGGTTGAAAGAATCAAAGCTTTTGTTGAAAAAAAACGCCAAAAGTAATACACTCTTAAAGGATGTTTAAAAAATAGAATGGAGAGACACAAGTGAAACAAATTCAAATTATCGATGCAAAAAATCACGTGGGTGAAACAGTTAAAATTGGTGCTTGGGTAGCAAATAAGCGCTCAAGTGGGAAAATTGCTTTCCTACAACTAAGAGATGGCACCGCCTATTTCCAAGGAATTGTTGTAAAAAGCGAGGTCGGCGAAGAAAATTTCCAAATAGCGAAAAATTTACACCAAGAAACCTCAATCGTGGTCACCGGTGAAATTCGAGAAGATGACCGCTCAAAATTTGGTTATGAAATTGGTATTCAAGGAATTGAGGTTATTGGTGAAAGCCATGATTATCCAATTACGCCCAAAGAGCATGGAACTGAATTTTTAATGGATCACCGTCATTTATGGTTACGTTCTTCAAGACAACATGCGATTATGCAAATCCGTAATGAAATTATTCGTGCAACCTATCAATTTTTCAATGACCGCCATTTCGTAAAAATTGATCCACCAATTTTAACAGGTTCTGCACCTGAAGGAACGACTGATTTGTTTGAAACCGATTATTTTGATCAAAAAGCATACTTATCTCAATCAGGGCAATTATATTTAGAAGCAGCCGCAATGGCCTTTGGCAAGGTGTTTTCTTTTGGACCGACTTTCCGAGCAGAAAAATCAAAAACACGTCGTCACCTAATTGAATTTTGGATGATGGAACCGGAAATGGCTTTCACCACACAAGAAGAAAGCTTAGTCGTTCAAGAAGAATACGTTGCTTTCTTGGTTCAATGCGTACTTGACAATTGCGCGTACGCCTTAGATGTTTTAGGTCGTGATCGTGCGACCTTAGAGAAATATACCCAATTACCATTTCCAAGAATTTCTTATGATGAAGCGGTGAAAATGTTAAATGACAATGGGTTTAATGATATTACTTGGGGCGATGATTTTGGATCACCTCATGAAACGTTTATTGCTAACTCCTTTGATCGTCCGGTATTTATCTTGAATTATCCAAAAGCAATTAAACCATTTTATATGAAACCACATCCAACTCGTGATGATATTGTGATTTGTGCAGATATGATTGCACCAGAAGGCTATGGTGAAATTATTGGCGGTTCAGAGCGTGTGACGGATTATGACTTCTTATTAGAACAGATTCGCGCATTTGGCTTAAATGAAGAAGAGTACTCTTGGTACTTAGATTTACGTCGTTATGGTTCGGTTCCGCATTCAGGTTTTGGCCTAGGTTTAGAAAGAACCGTTACTTGGCTTTCAGGCATTGAACATGTGCGTGAATCAAGTCCATTCCCACGTTTGTTAAACCGGATTTATCCATAATAGATTGAGTGAACAGGTGCCTTTTTGCTTGTAGCAACTGATGGTAAATTTTAATAAGCGATTTTTCGCTAGATAGAAGTTTAGTGAATTGTGAAAAAAGCAAACTTTTGACATAAAATATTTGTATAGAAAAACATACTAAGATTAGAGGGTAGATTCATCGACGGATGAATTTACCCTCTATTTTCTATTTTCGGAAACGACAAAGCTTACAGCGTAATTTTTCTTCTTTCCTGCTTATTTCTTTGGGACGAACAGTTCTGTCACAACTTTTTTGATAAAGGGAGGCATTCAGATGAAAGAATCATAATAACTTTTTCACAAATTTAGTCTTTTTTAATAAATTTAACTTGTGTTTATTTTGAATACATGTTATGAATAGAGTATAAATAAAGAGGGGGTTATTTTGATGTTAAGTGAGTTGGTAGTGGGAGAATGCTATGAAGTGAAGACAAAAGATTTTAAGCGCCCATTTGTTGGGAAAGTAACCGATGTTCGAGAAGATTATGTATTGGTCGAAGTGAAACATTGTGAATTAATTGACCAAGAAAAATTTAATCCTAAATCACTGGTGAAAGCACAACCTTTTGATGTGAAACGCTTAGTGGGAGAAAATTGTTTCTTTAGTTAATTTTATTGAATATAAAAATAAAAACGATAAAATTTGGAGACAATACAAATTTTATCGTTTTTTATGTGTGAAACCCAAGAATTGTGCTTGATTTAGCTTAAATAAATCTGTCAGTCAGTCTTCAGCGGAAAATATTGTTTGTCTAGTGAAAACGGGGATAACTTTTAGCGGTTTTTTCAGACACACAGAAGAGGCACCTTATTTTTCAACAAGGAATCTTTTATATTACGCGGTCTATGCTATAATATTAGCAGAAACTTTTAAATAAAAAGAAACAAAAAACAACAAATTGGGAGTGAAGCAGTTGAAAATTTTAGTAACAGGTGGTTTGGGTTTTATTGGTAGCCATACAACGATTGAATTAATTGAAAAAAAACATGAAGTGGTAATTGTTGATAACTTGGTGAATGCAAAAATTGAGGTTTTAAGCATTTTAGAAGGAATAACTGCTGAAAAAATTCCTTTTTATCCTTATGATGTAACAAACTATGAAAAAATGAGTGAAATATTCCAGCAACATCAATTCGATGGGGTGATTCATTTTGCTGGGTTAAAAGCAGTTGGAGAATCGGTTGAAAAACCATTGGAATACTATCAAAATAATTTGATTTCAACGATGACTTTGATTCAACTTTGTCGTGAATATCAAGTACACAAGTTTGTCTTTAGCTCGTCAGCAACGGTTTATGGGGATCAAAAGTCACCATTGATGGAACACTTTGCCTTGAAAAAAACAACGAACCCTTACGGAGAAACAAAAGCAATGTGTGAACGAATTTTAACCGATGTCGGGCATGCACATCCAACATTTGAAATTTCATTGTTACGTTACTTTAACCCGATTGGGGCACATGAAAGTGGTTTAATTGGAGAAAATCCAAATGGGATTCCTAATAATTTAATGCCGTACATCACAAAAGTCGCGAAAGGTGAACTACCAAAATTAAATGTATTTGGGGACGACTATGAAACAATTGACGGAACAGGAGTCAGAGATTATATCCATGTCGTTGATTTAGCAAAGGGCCATGTAGCAGCTTTAGAATACCTAACGAAAGGCGTGCATGTTTATAACTTAGGTACAGGCAAAGGAACATCTGTTTTAGAATTGATTCACACTTTTGAAGTAGTGAATGACTTGTGCGTACCGTATGAAATTGTTACAAGACGATCAGGGGATATTGCGACTTGCTACTCAGATGCCAGTAAAGCTAGAGAGGAACTCAACTTCATCGCAGAAAAAGGAATCGCAGAAATGTGTCGCGATGCATGGAACTTTGAGAAGAATCAATTAAAGAAAGAAAAATAATTAAAAAATTTTTTAGCGATATAACCTTTGTTTACTGCTAGTAAAGGGAAAAAAACAGATACTTACTTGTTTAAACTATTTATGAGAAAAACCGAATTTGTTATAAATTGCTTAAGACAATGAAGAGAACTGGTTTTTTTGGGTGAACTTTCGTATATAATAGGGCCAGTTAATCTGAATGAAAGTTAGGAGGCGTTTTTTTGTCTGATTTACCTCAAAAAGAAAAAGAGCCATCTGTGAAAAAATGGCAAGAGAACTCGAGGAATGCAAGAAGAAAAAAGCGAATGAAAGAAGATAAATTAGTGAACCGAGTTGTATCAGTGATTGTTTTACTAGTAGTAATTGCAATCATTTCGTTTAGTTTTTATACCTATCGTCACATTAAGACGAGTTTAATGCCATATAATGCAAAAGATGAAGAAATTGTATTTGTTGAAATTCCGATTGGTTCTTCCAATAAAGCAATTGGAAAAATTTTAGAAGAAAATAAGATTATTAAAGATGGAACCGTGTTTAATTTTTACACAAAATTTAATAACTTAAGTGGTTTTCAAGCAGGGCGTTATCAATTTTCTCCAAGTATGACGCTTGGCCAAATTGGCGCGATTTTAAAAACAGGTGGACTAGCGGCGGATCAAGCCGATGCTCGAGTAACCATTCCAGAAGGATATGATATCACTCAAATTGCCGAAACGGTGGCTGAAGCAACTTCTTTTTCGAAAGAAGAATTTATTCAATTGATGGAAAAGAAAGATTATTTTGCGACTCTTGAAAAAAAATACCCAAATCTTTTGACCGATGTTGCTCAAGTAAAGGATGTTCGTTATGCGTTAGAAGGTTATTTATTTCCAGCTACTTACGACTATTTTGAAGGGATGACCTTGGAAGACTTTGTGACACAAATGGTTGCTAAAATGGATGAAATAATGAGTAATTACTATGCTCAAATTGAAGCAAGTGGGTGGAATGTACATGAAATTTTAACCTTGTCTTCCTTGGTTGAAAAAGAAGGCGTAACCGAAGAAGATCGTCGTATGATTGCGCAAGTTTTCTTTAATCGTTTGGCAATTGATATGCCACTACAGTCGGACATTTCCATTTTATATGCGCTTGGCGTGCATAAAGAATTAGTGACTTATGAAGACGCAGCCGTTGACTCTCCTTACAACTTATATGTGAATAAAGGATTTGGACCAGGCCCCTTTAATAGTCCTGGAGAAATGGCCATTCAAGCGGTTTTAGAGCCGACAGCAAATGAATATTATTATTTTGTTGCGGATTTAGC
>CAYNOA010000023.1:9186-15395 GCA_964398695.1 uncultured Enterococcus sp.
AATACGTAAATAAAACACAATAGGTAGTTTACAATTAACCAAAAAAATGGTAATCTTTTGTGGATTCAAGCAAATGGTTACCTTCTTTATTTTATAATAAAAAAAAAGAGAATTTGTTTTGAAAATGTTGAAAATAATAATAAATGATGGAACTATAAGGAGATTTATTGATGGTAGAAAAAGTATATCCAATGACTTTGGAAGGAAAAGAAAAGTTAGAACGGGAACTAGAAGAGTTAAAAACCGTTAAGCGTGGAGAAATTATCGAGCGAATTAAGATTGCGCGTAGTTTTGGTGACCTGTCTGAGAACTCAGAATATGAATCAGCAAAAGATGAGCAGGCCTTTGTTGAAGGTCGAATTACGACTCTTGAAAACATGATTCGTTTTGCTCAAATTATTGATAATAATAATGTTGACCAAGATGAGGTTTCAATTGGGAAAACGGTGACCTTTGTCGAGCTGCCTGATGGCGATGAAGAAGAATATACGATTGTTGGAAGTGCCGAAGCGGATCCTTTTGCAGGTAAAATTTCAAATGATTCGCCAATTGCTCGCGCCTTGATTGGTAAGAAAATTGAGGAAGAAGTGTCAATTTCTACCCCGGGTGGCGACATGCGTGTTAAAATTATTCGAGTAAAATAAGTTGATAGAAAGCTAAAAAGTAGGAAGGATACGGCTTCCTACTTTTTAGCTTTCTTTGGTCTATGTAAATGGTTCACTGATTTTATTCTAAACGGAATTGGTAACCATAAAAGCTTTGTTTTTTTAGAAATCATGCGAAAGTCGGATGAAAAAGGCGAGAAAACTGGTAGAATGAGGAAGGAGACTTTTATAAAGAAAGGAGAAATCGAATTGGATAAATCATGGCGTTTTTTTCTAATGCTTGAGGGCCTTTTAGCCGTTTACTTATTATGGCAATTAATGGATAATTTGCCTTTCTTAATTTTGTTACTTGTGGGTGTCTTTTTATTATTAATCGCACAAAAAAGAAAAGAATCGGCTAAAACAAAAAATTTACAATATATCCTTAGTTGGTTTTTGATTGTTTTTAGCTTATTAAGCCTTCCAGCCGTTTGGTTTATGTTAATACTGGCTGTTTTATTTATTAGTTTAAAAGGGCTGGAGTGGTCGGGGCTATCAACGAAACAGCCACTTTATCATGTGAAAAAACAACTTTTGATGATTCAAACCAAAGAACCACTCGATCATAGTGGGCAGTTGAAAAAAGAGTCCCTCTTTGGCAATCGTCGAATCGGAACGCAAGTATTTGAATGGGATGATATTAATCTACTTATTGGTGGTGGAGATACAATTATCGACTTAGGGAATACACTTTTACCAAAACGCGAAAATTATATTGTGTTAAGAAAAGGTATCGGTCGGACACGAATTTTAGTTCCAACAGGGATAGGGGTACATTTAGATTGTAATTTGTTTGCAGGAAGTGTTCAGATTTCCGATGAAAAAATTGAAATGTTCAATCAACGACTAAGCCTTTATAGTAACGACTTTGCGTCAAGTTCTCGTCAAATAAAAATCATTGCTAGTTGCCTAGTTGGAGAAATTGAGGTAATTTATATATGATTAAGAAAAACCCAAAGTTATTTATTTCATTTTTTGCGTCTTTGCTTGTTCTTTTCTTGTTCTTTTTGTTACTGGGGACGTATTGGCTAGCAGCAGGGGTGGAAAAATGGTGGCTTGTTTTATTTCAAATTCGTTTATTTTCGTTACCCTTTCTTTTTTATTTTCTTTTTTTAGCTGCATTCGTAGGTATTTTTGTTTATATTTTTCTTAGTATTTATCAACGGCACTTACTCATGCCAATTGAAGAAAAATTACGTCTTTTAGCAGGAGGGAATATTGACAATCCTATTTTAGAAAAATCAATGCCCACGGCTTCTTCAAATTCAACTCTTTTTGAAATGGATAACGACCTTTATATGATTCGAATGAAAATGCGTGAAATTTATACTGAACTCCAACAATTAAATAGCCGGCCGCAATTGTTAAACGGTGTTTCAAAAGAAGAAATTTTAGAAAATGAGCGTCACCGTTTAGCTAGAGAATTACATGATTCTGTTTCGCAACAACTTTTTGCGGCAATGATGATGCTGGCGGCTTTAAATGAGCAAGCCGATGAAATGGCGTTATCTGAAAAACAAAAAAAACAATTAGTTTTGGTGGCTGATGTAGTGAATGCCGCTCAATCTGAGATGCGAGCCTTATTGTTACATTTACGTCCGGTTTCTTTAGAAGAAAAGACATTAAAACAAGGAATTGAACAATTGTTACAAGAGTTACAAACGAAAGTGAATATTCGCTTAAAATGGGAAATTGAAGAATTTTCCATTCCTACTCATATTGAAGATCAACTATTTCGAGTTGTCCAAGAATTGCTTTCAAACACGCTGCGACATGCAAAGGCTTCTGAATTAGAAGTTTTTTTACGCGAAGTTGATCAAAATGTGTTGCTACGCGTAGTGGATGATGGCATTGGTTTTGATGTGGGTAAAAAAGGCACGAAAGCAGGAAGTTATGGATTATTGAACATTCGAGAACGAGTGATGGGGGTTGGAGGAGCATTGAAAATTATCAGTTTTCCTCAGCAAGGAACGAGCGTTGAAGTGAAAATTCCTTTGATTGGAGGAGGAGTAAAATAAATGATAAAAGTATTGTTAGTGGATGATCATGAGATGGTTCGATTAGGCGTTTCATCTTATTTACTCGTTCAAGACGACATTGAAGTGATTGGTGAAGCCGAAAACGGGCTAATTGGTTATGAGAAAGCCTTGTCTTTACGTCCGGACGTTATTTTGATGGATTTGGTCATGGATGTTATGGACGGAATTGAGGCAACAAAAAAAATTTTAATCGATTGGCCGGAAGCAAAAATTTTAATTGTGACCAGTTTTATCGATGATGAAAAAGTTTACCCGGCCATTCAAGCCGGCGCAAGTGGTTATTTACTCAAAACTTCAACAGCAAAAGAAATTGCGAATGCCATTCGAGCGACGAATCGTGGCGAACAAGTGTTGGAACCAGAAGTAACCACAAAAATTGTACATCAAGCCAAATATCCTGTGAAGGAATTACATGAAGATTTAACTAATCGAGAATCGGAAGTATTACAGCTAATCGCGCAAGGAAAAAGTAATCAAGAAATTGCTGATGAGTTATTTATTACGCTAAAAACCGTAAAAACCCATGTCTCAAACATTTTAGCAAAATTAGAAGTAGAAGATCGAACACAAGCTGCAATTTATGCGTTTAAACATCACATTGTCATATAACTAAGGGAGATAAAAATTATGAAGCAAAATTATGCAATTATTGGTCTAGGACGTTTTGGTGGAAGTATTTGCCGTTCTTTAGTAGAATCAGGACAAGAAGTTTTAGTAATTGACAGCAATGAAGACCGAGTGAACGAGTTTATGAATATTGCGACCCATGCGGTCGTTGGGAATGCTCAAGATGAAATGACCTTACGTTCTTTAGGAATTCGAAATTTTGATCACGTGATTGTTGCAATTGGTGAAGATATTCAAGCGAGTATTTTGGTTACCTTAATGGTGAAAGAAATGGGGGTACCCAATGTTTTAGCTAAAGCGCAAAATGAATACCACGCACGTGTCTTAGAAAAAATTGGAGCAGACAAAGTGGTACATCCAGAGCGTGACATGGGTATCCGAATTGCACATAACTTAGTTTCAAAAAATATTCTTGAATTTATTGAATTATCGGATGAATTTACGCTGGCTGAAATTCGAGTAACCAATCCACGTTTCTTTAATAAAACGCTGATTGATTTAAACTTTAGACAAAAATTTGGTTTAACAATCGTGGCGATTCGTCGAGGAAATGGAAAAGTAGTCGTGTCACCAGATGCCTCAGAAGTGATTAAAGAATTCGATAATTTACTTGTAATTGGGGCTTCAGAAGATGTTGATATGCTAGATGATAAGATTAACAAATAAATTATACGAGGTGCCAATATGAAAGTAACGATTACGCCAAAAGTTTTGGCTTGGTTTAAAGAAGAAATTAAATTAGGAGCAAATCAAGGAGTGCGTTTCTTTGGAAAAGTCTATGGGAAAACGCAAGTCCATGAAGGTTTTTCTGTGGGGATGTCGGTTGATTCTCCGGAAAATCCACTCTTTGCAGAAGTGATTGACGGCGTATTGTTTTTTATTGAAGAAAACGATGAGTGGTTTTTTAAAGGTTACGACTTAACTATTGATTACAATGCACAATTAAATGAACCGACCTATCTATTTAAAGAAATTTAAAGCCGTCACTAAAAAAGAAGCACCAATTCCCCCTTTGTGATCAATGGAGAATTGGTACTTCTTTTTTAGATTGGCTATTGCTAAAAAGTCGAATTTATTCGGCTTTTTCTTGGGATGATTTCAGGGATAAAGTAAAGATAAAGAAACTGGCCATTAAGATAAACGGATCAATGGCAAAACTTGGGGCAAAAAAACTAACTAGTGCAGCCAAGAAGACCGGCAAAGTACTCGCAAAAACAATGATTTTGTATGTATTTAAAAAGTTGGGCTTCAATCGACGGAAATTTAAGTAGAGATTGGCGATTAGAGTAGCCGTGATGGTCGTAAAAATCATACTAAGAAAAGTTGGATAAATCGCAATCGATAAGGTCAGTGGAATTATCCACCAAGGCAGTTGCTGATTGAGTAAACTTTCGCGCAAGTCAGCCCCATTTAAGTCGGCTAGTGTTGGATTTGAATAAGGGATTTTCATTTGATTTGAGCCTAAAAGAGTGGTAAGATTTTCACTTGCAGGTAACGTAATCAAAAGCTGATTTTTTAACAAACCAACGCTCAAAAAATTACCAACTAAATCTTGTTCAACTTCTTTGGGATTTCGTTTTTCATGAGGATCGAAAGTTAAAATAATCGAATCTGTTTGATAAATAAAGCCCTTTTCTTTGGAATCAACGACTAATTCCCCATTTTGAATGGTAAAGTTTGGAATCTTTTGCGCAATTTCTTGAGCATCTTGTCGGACGATTTGGAAAATGTGAATCGTTTGCATCGTAATTGGAACCGCTAAAATGAAACTAAGTAGCGTTAAGTGACCAATCACTTTTGCTAAGATTAATTTTTTAGCTTCTTGTAAATCTTGAAATTGAAAAAAAGATTTCTTAAGTAATTTAAAATAAGACATGCGCATATTCTCCTAATATAATTAAGTTCAAGTTACATTCTAGCGGAGTCAATAAAGTTTAACAACCCTGAATTGAAAAAAAGCTGATGAAGAAAGAGGTTTTATCAAAATGAAAATTTCGAATCAATCAAAGCAATTCAAGGAAGTCAGTCTCTATTTAATTTTTGGTGTTTTAACTACGGGAGTTAATTTTCTTGTTTTTTATTTGATGAAAGATTTATTAAGATTAGGGTTAATCTCAGCGAATACACTCGCTTGGCTTCTTTCAGTCATTTTTGCTTTTGTGACGAATAAGAAGTGGGTTTTTGAATCAAATCATAAAACCTGGCAAGAGACACTACAAGAATTCGCAAAATTTATCTTTTATCGCTTATTATCTTTTGGCTTAGATATGGGCAGTCTAATGGTGATGATTGACTATTTAAGGATAGGAGATTATTGGGCAAAACTGATTTCGCAAATTCTAGTTGTCGTTGCCAATTATTTGTTTAGTAAATGGCTGATTTTTAAAAAAAGTGAAAAAACAATTAAAAAAAGATAAGCATATTTTTTGCCGTAATTGAAATTATTTGATAGTCTTAAGTGTGTAAATATAACTAACTAGGAGGAATTTTACATGACTTATCAATTACCTGCACTACCTTATGCTTACGAGGCTTTAGAACCATACATTGACGTAGAAACAATGCATTTACACCATGAAAAACATCACAATGCTTATGTAACAAATTTAAATGCAGCAATCGAAAAACACCCAGAACTTGGTGAGCAATCAATTGAAGAATTAATCGCAAATATGGATGCAATTCCTGAAGATATTCGTACAGCCGTTCGCAATAATGGTGGTGGTCATGCCAACCATACTTTCTTTTGGAATATTATGGCACCAAATGCTGGTGGCGAACCAGTCGGAGAATTAAAAGAAGCGATTGAAGCCACTTTTGGTAGCTTTGCAGCTTTCCAAGAAAAATTTAAAGCAGCTGCAGCCACACGTTTTGGTTCAGGTTGGGCTTGGTTAGCTTT
>CAYNOA010000024.1:0-14488 GCA_964398695.1 uncultured Enterococcus sp.
CACCATACATTATCTTCTCTGACCAAACCTTAAAAGAACTCGCGCAAAAGCAACCACAAACCCCCTTGGCCTTTTTAGAAATTAAAGGTGTTGGTCAAAATAAGCTGGAGAAATATGGGGAAGCTTTTTTAGCGGTTTTAAGAAAAGAATAAAACAAATCAGCCTTCTCATCACTTGCGACAATAGTGGGTAATGAGCAGGCTGATTTTTAGCTTTTTAAACCCGTTCAATCGTCTCTTGATCAATCGAACGTTGTGCGGCTAAGGCGAGTTTGCTGGCTAAGACGCTTGATTCTAAGTTTGAAACGGGCGCCTTGCCGGTTTGAATGGCGTCTAAAAAATCGAGCAATTGTTCTTCATCGCCAGGTTCCATATTGGTTTCTTCGTGCTTGTTGTGATAAGTCAGTGTTTCAGCTTTTAAGCGGTCGGTCACAATGATTTTGTTGCTAACATCATCAAAGTAAAGTTCGCCTTTGGTGCCGAAAAAGTGGAATTCACGTTTATAAAAGGCCGCAAATTGGCACAGTTGGTAGGTCGCTTTGGCTTTGTTTGCGTAATAAATCATGATGGTTTGATGATCGTCAACGTCGACTTCGCTATTAAAGACACAACTATCGGGCCAATTATCTGACCAAGCGATTTTCTTTTCTTTGGCTAAATTTTGAATGCTTTCTTCGCAAGTCTCGTTGATTGGACAATTGGCACAGTGTAAATCATTGGCGACAGGGTGCCCAAATTTTTCGTAGGCGCCAATTTCACCAAAGACCATTAAATCACCAAAGGCTACGACTTTTTCTGGCCGGCTATCTAAATACCAATTGACTAAGTCGAGTGAATGAGTGGCTTTTTGCAAAAGCAGAGAAGTTGACTTGGCGCGGGTGCGATGCCAATCGTGGAAATAGGCATAGCCACCGTATTGGACGTGATCAATCACGTCAGCTAGAACCACTTGCCCAATTAAACCACTCGCTAACATTTCTTTTACCTTGCTAAAAGTTCGTGCATACCGTAAAACATAGCCGACTTCAAAGGCTTTTTCATAACCAACTAAGGCAGCTTCAATTTGTTCGATTTTATCCTCACTAATTTCAAGCGGTTTTTCACATAAAATATGCTTGTTCGCTTTGACGGCTGCTAAAATAATTTCCGCATGGGTGTCGTCCGGTGTAGCAATAAAAACGGCATCGACGTCCGGATGATCCAGTACTTCTTGATAATTGGTTGTTTTTAACGCATTAGGAAAATGATGGAAATTATTACCGAAAGCGTCACACACCATTAAAACACGGGAATCTTTGTTTTTTTGAATCATTCGTAAGGCATACTTGTAACCACGATTGCCTAAACCAATAATACCAAAGTTAACAGTCATTTTTTTACTCACTCCTATAAATTAGTTAATTGAATTTTTTCTTTTTTTTCAGCCGATTGATAAGCCAAAGTAGCAATTTCAACCGGATATAACCCCGCCAAACCATCAATACTGGCCGGTAAGTCTTCGTCAATGCAACGACGGAAATCTTCTAGCATTTGCAAATTCATATTCTTTTCATAAAAGCTCACGGCGGCGACATGGCCTTTTTTATAAACGTCTGAGCGTCGTCCAAAACCATCCACGTAAAGATAACCTTGATCCGTAATGATTTTCATAGCAGCATCGCCCCAAACGGGATAATTATCCGGTCGATTCCAAGACGTATCTAAACTCATAAAAACACCATTGGTAAATTCTAAATGCAGTAAAGCGGAATCTTCAATGTCTTCGTAGTTATGACAATTGGTCCGAGCGAAAATCGAAGAAATCTCAAAATGAAAGAGCCATTTTGATAAGTCAATCAAATGGACCATATGATCAAGTAAGGCGCCACCGCCGGAAAGTTCCTTATCGATAAACCAGCCACCAGGATTTTTCCCATGATTCGTACCAATAATTGCGATAATTTTCCCTAGTTTACCAGCTTCATAAAGCGCTTTTAATTCGATAATTGGCTGAGAATAACGTACTGGTTGGGCGACAAATAACTTCACGCCATTTTCTTGACAAGCAACAATCATGCGCTTGGCATCTTCGCTATTTAAAGCGAGCGGTTTTTCGACAATCACATGCATTTTATGATAAGCACTGGCTAAGGTGTAATCGTAATGCAAGGAATTTTCTGAACAAATAAAAGCCGTGTCCATTCTTGTTTTAAAAATTTTATCTAGACTCGGAAAAAAAGGAATGCCAAGCTCTTTGGCAAAGTCAGCGCCACGAATCGGGTTGCGATCAAAGACGCCGGTTACTTCGACCCCCATTTCTTGTAAATACTCGCAATAAACCTTGGCTTGCATATGGGCACAACCAATGATACCAACCTTCATATGTCTGACCCCCTTAAATCAACAACGGTTTTTGTCGCAATGGCTTGGTAAATTTGTTGGACGAAACGTGAGAGCCAAATATCATCGAGGCGTCCTTCTTGGTAATCTGGGATATAATTCCCTGGCAAAATAAAATTAGAAGTTAAGCCGCGATCGTAGGAAGAATTGTACTGATACAAGCCTTTGGTCCCGACGATTTCAATTTGTTTTTTATAAACTTGTTCATTTTTAGCGGCACCATCAATAAACAAGTTGCAAAGACTTTGGTTTTGAAATTGCAAGGTGATTAAGTAAATTTTTTGTGTCGATTCATGGGAAGCGTAAAGCGTTTCGAGATTCGATTGATGACACAAAAATAAAAACTGCAACGCTTCTTTTAAGATAAAATCAATTTGCTGGTCTTCTTTTAGAGCAGTTGCTAAATCGTAACGCGTAAAGGTGATTTCACCGAATGTGTCCTTTCGGATTTGATTTAAGATATCTTCGTGTTCGGCCTTCATAACAACTTCCCTCCTTAATGGAATGTATCGAGTTTTGTTTCAATCGATTGAATCGAATTTTTATAAGCAGTCGGGCTTAAACCGGTGTACTTTTTAAAGCTATTAGAAAAGTGATGCAAGGTCTCATAACCTAAAAGGCAAGAAATCTCAGTAAAGTTCATCTCCTCTTCCCGCATCCACTGCTTGGCGCGTTCCATTTTTAAAATCCGATAAAAGTTAATTAAGCTAAAGCCAGTTTCTTTTTTGAAGGTCTTTTTGATATAGGAAGGGCTTACAAAAAAATGGTCCGCAAATTGATTAATCGATAAGTTCTTATCTAAATTAGCTTCCATATAGTCAATCATTTCATCAATCTCTTTTTTACCAAAATATTTTTTAATTAAAGTCGGACTCGGTTTCTTTTTCTCAATCAGGACAGGTTGTTTGGTTCGCGCCATAAAAATTAAAATTTGCGCCAAGTATAAAGCAATTAATAGATCGGCGCCAACCGGAGCACCTTCTAATTGTCCATCGCCAACTAAAAAAATATTTTTGGTAATTTGAGGAAATAAAGCTTTGGCTTCATGAATGATTTTGGCGAAAAGTTGTCGTAAAGAGACATCGATTTGAATTGGTTTTTGGTAAATCAAAGGTAAAATACTTTGATTAAGGGAGGTAAAGCTAATTAACAACACATTCACGGCACTTTCTTTGGTGGCCAAAGTGTAGCGCGTTTTAGTGGGAATTAAAAAGGTTTCGCCTTCTTTTAACTGATAAGAATGAGCGTCAATTTCAATCGTTAACTCGCCATAATCAATGAATAACAAGCTATAGGCCGCAACTGGATGAATTAAAAAAGACTGTTGGGTAGTGAATTCGTAAAATGAAATATTGGTCAAATGCTGCACGAATTCTGGATTGATTGGTGCCAAGTTTGTCGTCTGTTGTGACTTCATTTTGCTCCCCCTATCTCTTTAAAATGATTATCCCATACAATCAAGAATTTTGTAACAGATATTTCAGTCGAACCTTTTTTTGTAAACAACTGACCTTTTTTTCTAACTCGAAGGCCTTTTTTCTTCGGTATGCTAAATACAGCAAGAAAGAAAGCGGATACAATCCGCCCTTGGAGGTGTACAATGGAAATTTTAGGCAACATCGAACAGATTTTACAAACAAAAGAAATCGGAGAAATTTCTTTTTTACGGACTTCTTTTTTTGACGCACGCTTTGCCGGAGTTGAGCAAGAAGAAGTCATTGCTGCATTTGTGCGGTTCGTCTTAACTTTGAAAAAAGACAAACCAACCAATTATACGATTTTAAAAAATACGTCGAGTTTACTGCTGACGTTTGATTTTCAAGGACAGTGTCTCGTCAACTTAGCTTTTGCGAGTTGGACAGGAGTCACCACGCCCGTTTTAAAAATTGAAGTTGTTGGTAAAAATGGCATGATTCAATACGATACGCAAGCCGACAATGCCTATGCTGGGACCTATTACGATTCACCGGCATCCTTGAAACAAGCACATCTTTCAGATGAATATGAAGCGTATCTGACCGATTTAGTCGATAAAATCCAAAAAGCCCAAGTCATGGAGGTGCAAGTCGGATGAAAGTAGCCATTATTGGTGTTGCGCACATGCATGCACATAGTTATGTTCAAGAGTTTCAAGCAAGAAACATCGAAGTAGTCGGCGTTTATGACCGCACGCTTTCATTAAGCCAAGCCTTCGCGGCGAAATATCAAATTCCACTATTTACGGATTTAGATGAATTGCTAGCACTTGAAGCCGATTCCGTCAATATTTGTTCGGAAAATGCCTTTCATAAAGAATATGCCCTCAAAGCTTTTGCACAAGGCAAACACGTGATTGTTGAAAAACCAATGGCCTTGTCAAAAACCGATGCCAAAGCCATGGTTGAAGCCGCTAAAGCAGCCAATAAAATGCTCGGGGTGGCGCACCCGGTTCGCTTTTCAGAACCTATTCAAAATTTAAAAGCGGTGGTGGACTCAGGTAAACTTGGTGCTTTAAAATTAATCAACTCTTCGAATCATGGCAAAAATCCTGGTGGTTGGTTTATTGATCCAGAATTATCCGGTGGCGGAGCGCTCATTGATCACACGGTTCACATTTGTGATTTGGTCAATTACTTGTTTAAAATTACACCAAAACAAGTCTATGCTTACGCAGGAAAAAGCCAACCAGACCTGCCAGTGGAAGACATTGGTTTAATCCAATTAACCATGTCAGACGGCGTGATTATGTCTTTAGATACTTCTTGGAACCGGCCAAAAACGTATCCGGTTTGGGGCGATGCGATTTTAGAACTGGTTTTTGAAAAAGGTCAAGTAACGGTGGATGGTTTTGGTCGTAAATTGAAAGTGTTTAATGACACAACGAACACCGTAGAAGAATATTTCTTTGAAGAAAGCATGGACGCGCGTTTAATTGATGGTTTCATCCAAGCGATTGAACACGATTTGCCCTCACCGGTTTCAGGCGAAGATGGTTTGTATACGGTTGTGATTACCGAAGCGGCATTTAAGTCCGCCATGACCAAACAAATCGTGACGATTGAAGGATAAAGGAAAACTTAAAAGGATGAAGGAGACAAAGCAATGACATTACTAAAAGGAATGAACGTGTGGTCACTACCGGCGGGGCTGTCGCTAGAAGAGCAATTCAAATTAACCAAAGCGGCCGGTTTTGATACCATCGAGCTAAATTTATCGGAAGAAAAAGCCGCTGACAATATTGTCACGAAAGACCTGGCTTTAAATGATAGCGGCAGCTTAACATTAGACATTACCAATGAACAACTCGACGCAGTCAAAGCCCTGAGTCAAAAATACGCCTTACCCGTGACGAGTATCTCAACGGCACTTCACTGGAATTATTCCTTAACCGATCCAGACGAAGCAACTCGGCAAAAAGGCATCGCGATTGTCAAAAAAATGATTGATGTTTGTAAGTATTTAGAAGGTGACACAGTTTTAGTAGTCCCAGGTTTAGTCAAAGAAACGGTCGCTTATGACGAAGCTTATGGCCGTGCACTCGCTGCCTTAAAAGAATTAGCGCCTTACGCCGAAGCCAAAGAAATTTATATCGGGATTGAAAATGTCTGGAATAAATTTTTACTTAGTCCCCTTGAAACGCGTGATTTCATTGACAAAATCGACAACCCGTTTGTGGGCATGTATTTTGATGCGGGAAATGTTTTACAATTTGGTTTTCCAGAACAATGGGTGAAAATTCTCGGTTCACGGATTAAAAAGGTGCATGTGAAAGATTTTAATACGAGCATTGGGAATATTTATGGTTTTACGAGCTTATTAAACGGTAGCTTGAAATGGACCAGTCTGGTAAGTGCTTTGCGTGAAATTGGCTATGAAGGACCATTAACCTGTGAACTAAGCGCTTATACACAAAACGGACAACAATTAGCTTATGATACAAGTCATGCACTTGATTATATTGTAAATTTATAAAATGGAGGGAAACAACATGTTAAAAGTAGGATTAGTCGGATTAGGATTTATGGGAAGTTCACATTTATCCATGTATATGCGTTTAATGGAAGAAGGATTTCCAATTCAATTAGTAGCCATTTGTGATGTTAACGAAGAAAAAAGAACCGGTAAATTAACCGCAGGGAATATCGATATTAGCGATAAAAGCATTGATTTCTCACAATTTAATTTCTATACCGATATGGAAGAAATGATTGATAATGAAGAGCTAGACTACGTAGACTTATGTTTACCAACCTTCATTCATGCGCCATATGCAATTAAAGCGATGGAAAAAGGCCTGCACGTCTTTTGTGAAAAACCAATGGCCATTTCAACGCAAGCTTGTCAAGAAATGATTGACGCGACGAAAAAATACAATAAATTCTTGATGATTGGCCAAACCTTACGTTTCTTCCCTTCATACAACTACGTGAAAGAAACGCTTGACAGCGGCCGTTATGGAAAATTAACGGAAGTCAACTTATTCCGTGGCGGGACCACGCCGGTTTGGTCATGGGAAAACTGGTTATTAACAAAAGACCGCTCAGGGGGTTGTTTATTAGACCAACATATTCATGACGTGGATACGCTTAACTGGATGTTAGGAACACCAAATTCAGTTAATACGGCTGGACGCGTCGTCTTTGAAGGCAGCGGTTATGATGTGGTATCAACTAACTATCATTACGACAACATTGTTGCCAATGCTTCAGACAACTGGACAATTAATAACGACGATTTCGGTTTTGAAATGCGCTATCGTTTTGTTTTTGAAAACGGCAGCATCATTTTAGAAAAAGGCAAACTTGTCGATTATCCCAATCACGAACCAAGTTTTGAACCTGAAATTAGCAAAGAAAGTGGCTACTATATTGAAATTAAACATTTTGCCCAATCGATTTTAGACAATGTTGATCCAGCCCTAGCTTGTCCACTAGAAAGCACGATGGAAACGATTCGTATCGCTGAAGCCGAAGTCAAATCGGCGGATGAAAAACAAAGTATTGCGTTGTAGGAGTTTGTTCGTTTAACTTAAAATCACATAAATGGAGGAATATTTATGAAAAAGAAAGTAATGGGAACAATCGGGGCTTTAGGGTTAACAGCACTTTTATTAGGTGCTTGTGGCGGTGGCGGTAAGACGGATGGTAGTGGCAATGCAGGTGGTGGCGATACGGGTGGGAAACAAGTTGTGACCTACGCCTTGTGGGATAAAGAATATGTCAAAGCCGTGCAACAAGTAGCTGATGACTTCAAAGCCGAAACCGGAATTGAAGTGAAGTTTGAAGTCACACCATGGGCTCAATATTGGACAAAATTAGAAACAGCGGTAACCGGGAATAATGCGGCCGATGTCTTTACTTTAAATATTCCACGTGCGATTTCTTATATCGAAAATGGTGTTTTAGAGCCACTAGATGATTTAGATATTGAAAAAGATAAGTTTCCAAGCCAATATTTAGAATCGTATTCTGGTGCCGATGGAAAACTTTATGGGATACCAAAAGACTTCGATACCAATGCTTTGTTTTATAATAAAAAAATCTTTGATGAAGCCGGCATCGCTTATCCAGATGACACTTGGACGTGGGATACTTGGCGTGAAGTAGCCAAAGAATTAACCGATACCGAAAAAGGCGTCTACGGTATGGCGGTTCCACCAACTTGGCAAGGTGGCTATTATGAAACCATTTATCAAAACGAAGGCTCGCCATTTAGTGAAGATGGCAAAAAATCTGGCTTTGACCAAGCCGCAACGATTGAAGGCGTTGAGTTTTGGTATAGCTTTGTTCAAGATGGTTCAGGCACACCGATTGAGTTAATTACGAACACGAATTCAAATGAATTGCTGCTTTCAGGTAAAGTGGCAATGGCCGTCGACGGGTCTTACCAAGTGCCGATTTTATTCACAGAAGATTATGGGATTGAAAACATTGACGTTGCACCAATGCCAAAAGGTAAAACGCGCGCAACCACTTCGAACTCTTTAGCGAACGTTGTCTTTAAAAACTCAAAAAATAAAGATGCGGCTAAAAAATGGGTAGAGTATCTATCTTCTGAAAAAGCGATGAAACATGTGGCTGAAGCCGGGGGGATTATTCCTGTAACGGACGGTTCACAAGACGCTTGGGTGAATGCACATCCAGATAAAAACATTCAAGTCTTTATCGATGCCGTTGATTATGCAGTGCCATTACCAGGTTATAAAAATGCTTCGGCAGCCATTGCGGTTGAGCAAGACCCAATTAACCAAGCATGGACCGGTGAAATTACGATTGAAGAAGCATGCAAAATCATTGCTGAAAAAGCCAATGAACAATTGCAAAAATAAGGCTTAAATTTGTAATCCTATTTTACTAGCATAAAAGAACTTCTTTTGTGCTAGTAAAATTATATCCATTGTTGTAAGCGCAAACAATGGGCCAGAAGTAAAAAAATTCTATCCAGGGGGAGCGCAGATGGAAATGGCGAATACCAAAATAAATCAAAAAGAAGCAAAACCAAAAACGAAAAAAGGTGGAATGTTTAAGAAATATAAAAAAGATCAGGTCATTACCGCGGCCTTATTTATTTCACCACTTTATTTAGGAATTATTTTCTTTTATTTAATTCCGATGTTTCAAAGTATCTTTTATTCTTTTACTGAATGGGGGATGTTTGGCGGTTATACCTTTGTCGGTCTAGACAACTATAAGAAATTAATGCAAGATCCCGAGTTGTTAGGAGCGATTAAAAATACCTTTACTTATGCATTCTTCACGGTGCCTTTTGCCATGTTTATTGCGATTTTTATTGCAGTATTGTTGAATGCAAAAATTAAAGGAAAAAGTTTCTATCGAGTGATTTACTTCTTACCAGCGGTGACCATGACTTCAGCGGTAGCGATGATTTGGAAGTGGATGTTTAACTCAGAATTTGGAATTTTGAATCAGTTTCTTGGAGTGTTTGGCATTAAAGGTCCAAACTGGTTAACCGATTCAAGTTGGGCGATGATTGCTTTAATTATTGTTGGAATTTGGAGTTCTTTAGGCACGTCCATTGTCATTTATTTAGCCGGTCTTCAAGGAATTTCTTCTTCTTTTTACGAAGCAGCCGAGATGGATGGCGCAGGGCCAATTCGAAAATTCTTTAGTGTAACCTTGCCTTTATTAACACCAACGATTTTCTTTACCTTAATTACTTCAATTATTGGTGCCTTGCAAATTTACGACTTAATCTTTTTAATGTTTTCTGAAACGAATCCGGCACTAAAAAGTGTCCAATCGATTTCATTCTTATTCTATCGCCATTCTTTTGTTTTTAATGATAAAGGTTATGGTGCGGCGATTGTTGTTATGTTATTAATGATTACCTTGATTATTACGGCGATTAACTTTACTTTCCAGAAAAAATGGGTTCACTATACGAAATAGGAGGAAAAAAGCATGGGTCGTGAAAAAACTGCCAATAAACTAATTGTCCATTTATTGTTAATTTTAGGATCATTTATGATGGTCTTTCCTTTTATTTGGATGATTTTAACCGCTTTAAAAACCAAAACAGAAGCAATTCAAGTTCCACCATCCATTTTACCCGAAGTTCCACAATGGGGGAACTTTACTAAAATTTTTGAAATTTTTCCTTTTGGAAACTTTTATTTTAACACGATTATGGCGACACTTGTCATTACGGTCGGGCAAGTTTTCTTTTGTGCTTTAGCCGCTTACGCCTTTGCGCGGTTAGAGTTCCCTTTTAAAAATTTCTTATTTTTACTTTTATTGTCCATTTTAATGGTACCAGGCCAGACGTTTTTAATTCCACAGTATTTAATCATCCAACGCTTAGGCTTGCTTGATTCAATCCCAGCCCTCTTTTTACCAGGTTTATTCTCTGCTTTTGGTACCTTTTTATTAAGACAATTCTTTATGACGATTCCAATGGAAGTCGAAGAGGCGGCAATTATTGATGGGGCGTCGCGTATTAAAATTTTCTTTACGATTATTTTACCATTATCTAAATCGGCCTTAGTTTCACTGTCAATTTTTACTTTGCTATATGGTTGGAATTCTTTGTTATGGCCATTAATCGTCAATACTTCGACCGAAAAAATGACCTTATCTGCAGGGTTGGCTTCGTTAAGCGGCCAGTACGGTACGGATTTCCCAATGGTGATGGCCGGTTCATTCCTAGCGTGTATTCCTTTAATCATTATTTTCTTAATCTTCCAAAAGCAATTCATCGAAGGAATTGCTTTGTCAGGTGGTAAATAAAATGATTGCACAAAAAGTAGCTATGTTCGATTTGGTTCAAGAGGCCAATGAGCGATTAGAAGGGGTTGTGATTCGGACCCCACTCGTTCCAAGTAATATTTTGTCGGAAAGTAAACACGGTCAAATTTATTTCAAATTAGAAAATCTGCAACGCACGGGTTCTTTTAAGATTCGCGGGGCCTATAATAAATTAGCGCAACTCACCCCCTCAGAGATTAGCCGTGGTGTAATTGCCGCATCGGCTGGTAATCATGCGCAAGGCGTGGCCTTGTCGGCGAAAATGTTAGGGATTCGAGCACGCATCTTTATGCCAACCACCGCTCCGAAAACCAAAATTGAAGCGACGCAAAAATATGGCGCCCTCGTTGAGTTAGTCGGTGAAACGTTTGATGAAACAAAACAGGCAGCGATAGAGGAAAGCCTGGTAACCGGTGAAGTATTCATTCCTCCTTATGATGATTACGCGGTGATTGCCGGTCAAGGCACGATCGGGTTTGAAATTTTAAATCAACTGCCAAACGTGGATCAAATTATCGTGCCGATTGGTGGCGGTGGTCTAATCGCTGGTATCGCCGTGGTAGCGAAACGCTTAAAACCCACCATTAAAATTATCGGGGTTCAGTCCTACAATGTTCACGGCATGCTACGTTCAATTTGGAATCACCAAATTACCGCCAATCGCTCTAGCCGGACACTGGCGGATGGCTGTGATGTGGCCATTCCTGGTGAGCTGACTTACGAAGTTTTAGCACCTTTGATTGATGAGACTGTCCTTGTTGAAGAAGGTGATATTCGCCAAGCCATTGAGTATTTAGCTTGCAAAGAAAAAATCATCGCAGAAGGTGCCGGCGCTTTGACAACCGCGGCTATCTTTAGTGGGGCACTCGATCACTTATTGCAAGGAAAAAGAACAGTGGCGGTCGTTTCAGGCGGTAACATCGATTCGGGGTCATTAAAAGAAATCATTTAAACAAAACGAAAAAAGCTCAAATAACTTTGTACCATGAAAAAGTTATTTGGGTTTTTTCTGACATAAAGGAGAAAATGAAAATGACAAAAATATTAGCGATTAATGCCGGGAGTTCTTCTTTGAAATTCCAACTTTTTACCATGCCGGCCGAAAAATTAATGATAAAAGGGTTGTTTGAACGCATTGGACTAGCGGAAGAAGTGGTGTTTTCGTGTGTAATTAACGATCAAAAAATCACTCAGCAATTACAAGTCACCACGTATCAAGCATGTATTGAATTTTTATTGCCTTTTTTAATCGAACAAGAGGTCATTCAAAATTTAGCCGAAATTGAAGGGATTGGCCATCGAGTGGCTCATGGGGGAGAAGTCTTCAAGCAAGCGAGCCGGATTGATGAAGCGAGTCGCCAAGCCATTGATAAATTGAGTCCTCTAGCCCCACTACATAACCCCGTCAACTTGATTGGCATTGAGGCTTTTCAAGCAGTCTTGCCGAAGTGTCCACAAATCGGGGTTTTTGATACGTCATTTCATCAAACAATGCCTGAGAAAAATTATTTATACCCAATCCCTTACGAATACTATGCAAAAAATCAAATTCGCCGTTATGGCTTTCATGGAACGAGTCATCAGTATGTGGCCATGCAAGCAGCGCAACACTTGGAAAAAGAGTTTGAACAACTTTCGGCGATCACTTGTCATATCGGTAATGGGGTAAGTTTGTGTGCCATTAAAAATGGCCAATCCGTGATGACCTCGATGGGTTTTACACCACTTGTAGGTGCGATGATGGGAACGCGTTGTGGCGATATCGACCCATCAATTATTCCCTTTTTGCAAAATGAAAAAGGCCTAAGTACGGATGAAGTCTTAAAAATAATGAATGAAAAGTCCGGACTTTTAGGGATTTCGCAAATTAGTAATGATACGCGTGATATTATAGAGGCTGCTCAATCAGGTGATAAACAAGCAATCTTGGCATTAGAAATGTATGTTAGTCGAATCCGACAAACAATCGGGGCCTACGCAACGGAGCTCGGTCACTTAGACGCGCTCATTTTTACGGCTGGTGTGGGGGAAAACTCGGCCTTGATTCGTGCGATGGTTACGAAAAACCTTAACATCTTAGGAATTGAGGTTGATGAGATGAGAAATCAAGCGAACGCCTTGTTTATCGAAACACCCGCAGCAAAAGTAAAAGTCCTCATCGTGCCAACAAACGAAGAATTAATGATTGCCCAGGAAACTTATGGTCTTGTCCAAAAAGGAAATGACAATAGTAAGAAAAAGTATCATATATTAAATAAAAGTGCTATTTAGATATCGGTGGAAAGCGTTTACAATTAAGGCATCAAAGGAAAAGGGGATGTTAGGATGAAGAAAACCGCTAGTTTGATAGGAATGTTCGCTCTGAGTAGTATTTTATTAGCAGGTTGTGGTGCGGGAGATACTAGTGCGGATGCAACAGCAAAAAATACGGAAGAATATAAGCCTTATGGAAAATATGAGGAACCGATTAAGTTTACGATTGGGCGGAGCCAACGCGATTTAGCTTATATGCCTGAAGGTGATTCGATTAAAGATAATCCAGCGAGTCGCTTTTTGAAAGAAGAAACGAATATTGAAGCGGAAGTTGCTTGGGAAACTGCTGATCTAACACAAAAATTAGCCTTATCGATTAGTACGGGTGATTTACCTGATGTGATGGTTGTTGGACAAAAACAATTTAAAGAATTAAAAGACAATGGTTTATTAGCGGATTTAACGGAAGCGTATGATAAAGCCGCATCGGATAATGTCAAAGAACGAATTGATTCATATGGTGACGATATTATGAAGCATGTTTCAGAAGACGGTAAAATATATGCGATTCCAACACCATATTACTATTATGAACAAACGTTAACGTGGGTTCGTCAAGATTGGTTAGATAAATTGGGTGAAGAATTACCAGAAACAACCGCAGATTTACATGATTTGGCAAAGAAATTCGTTGATAATGATATGGCGGGAAATGGCAAAACAGTTGGCTTTACCTTAGCAGACTGGGTAGCAGGGAATTTTGGAGCAGAATTTGATGCGGCACCAATTTTTAACCAACACGGCTCCTATCCAAGACAATGGATTGAAAAAGATGGCGAAGTTGTCTATGGTAGTATTCAGCCAGAAACAAAAGAAATGCTCGCATTAATGAGCGACTGGTACAAAGAAGGCATCTTAGATAAGCAATTTGCGGTGCGTTCAGATGAAGAACGTGAAGGTGTTTTAACTGATTCAGTCGGTATTCACTTTGCACCATGGTGGGCATCACAATTTGCGATGGCCGAAACCATTAAAAACAATCCAGAGGCGAACTGGGTGGCTTTAGCTGGTCCTAGAGAAGATGGAACATTCCAAACCTTTACTGGAACCCCAGTCGTGCGTTATGTGGTTGTAAATAAAAAATATGAACATCCAGAAGCGATTATGCGTGCTATTAACAACGTGACGGATTTCAACTTTAGTCTAACCGATGAGGCAATTGCTTTTAGAGAAAAAGAATTTGGAGCGGATACTTATTTCCCATGGTATTATGCACCAATTGATTACAAATTAGAAAATGCACATGCGAATAAAAATGATTATTTAGCATTAAGTAAAGCCCAAGAAACAGGCAATGCCGATGAATTACCAACACATTTAAAAGGTTCGTGGGAACTAATCAAGCAATACAAACCAGGTAAACAAGAAGACATTAAAGTTTGGTCCGAACAATCCATCTTTATGGAAGGGTTGAAAGCGGCGACCGATGAGCGTTCTGTTTACAATGATATGGCCTTTTATGGCACAACAAAAACAATGGATACAAAATGGGTTAACTTGAAAAAAATGGAAGATGAAACAGAGAAAGAAAAAATACTTGCTGATTTCAGAAAG
>CAYNOA010000024.1:14498-14898 GCA_964398695.1 uncultured Enterococcus sp.
ATTATGGGTGAGCAATCAATCGATAGTTTTGATGATTTTGTGAAAACTTGGAAATCAACAGGCGGTGATGAAATTACCACAGAAGTTCAAGAAGAAGTAGCTAAAATGAAATAATGTAGACTGAATAAAGATTAGGAGTAAGGGGTTGTGAAGCGATGACGATCACGACTCCTTCTTTCTTAAAAATACGAGGAGGAGCGTTTATGCAAAGAGAAGAGTTGCTAGAATACACAGACGATAAAAGGAAAACCAAGACCATTAGCGTGCTTAAAAAAAAATCAAAGAGCATTGAATTTAATTATCACTTAATGTTACTGCCAGGCATGATTTTAGTCTTTATTTTTAGTATTATTCCAATGTTTGGGGTAGTGATGGCTTTTCAAAATTACAAGCCAGCCTT
>CAYNOA010000025.1:0-13051 GCA_964398695.1 uncultured Enterococcus sp.
CCCTTCACTATTTTCTATCATTATAACAATGATTATGACATATGCCAAAAAGCTGTCTTCGTATCAAGGTTTTTTTCTTTACAACAATCGTTATTTATCGTATATTTAAACTAATAAATTTAAGGGAAGGAGTTTTTCTAATGAATTTAACATCCAAGATTAGACAAGTATCTTTATACAATGATCGAACTCCTTTACAATTCAAAGCAAGAAAATAGTTTTTTTTGCTGTCGTTTATTTTTTGATGGATGAACCGACCTAGAAATTGTTAAGTGATTACGATTTCTAGGCTTTTTTGTGTGCAATTTTTAGCAATAACAATCACAGATGATTAGGAGAACGCTTATGTTAACAATCTTTTGGCAATATATAAAAAAACATCCTTACATTTATGGGATAACCACCTTTTTTGCGTTACTTTCCTCAGTACTAACCATTGTCCCCAATTATTTGATTCAAAAACTAATTGATGATATGGCCAACCATTCTTTGACTAGTCAGAGTTTAACACAGCTCTTATTCTTTTTCTTTATTGGAATACTCTTGATTTATTTAGTCGACCTTACCTGGGTCTTGTTGCTTTTTAGTCAGTCTTACAAATATCAAACGTCTCTTCGAACCAATCTTTATCAGCGTCTATTACAATTACGCACCCCATTTTATGAACGATTTCGCTCAGGGGACTTAATGACCCGCATGACGAGCGATATTGAATTTTTAGGGGATACCATTGGTTATGGTTTTATGCTCATTGTCTCCAATATCACTTGGGCCTTGAGTATTTTTATCATTATGTTTGCGACGATTTCTTGGCAGGCCTCTCTTCTTAGCGTCTTACCTCTGCTTTTTTTTGCTTGGTCGGTCTTTAAACTTTGGCAAAAAGTCGATATTTTATACGAAGAAAACCGCGATGCCGTTGCAAATTTAAGCAATGAAGTCCTTGAAGTCGTTGATGGGATTCGCCTTATCCGAGCTTATGGCAAAAAAGAAATTAAACAAACGGATTTCCAAGCAAAAACAACCAAAGTCTTAGAAAAAGCGAATCATTTAATGCTTTATAGCGGGGCCGTTGGGCAAGTCGCTAAAATTTTTACCGGCTTAAGTACGGCCATTGGCTTAACCTATAGTGGTTACCTAGTTGGCCAAGGTCAAATGACCATCGGACAACTCATTTCTTTTCAAATTTACTTAGGCATGTTAAGTGGCTCTATTTGGGGACTTTCGGATATTGTTTTGGTTTACCAACAAGGCAATGTTTCCTTTCGAAAAGTCGAAGAAATTTTAGCTGCAGATGATGGCGTTAAGATCAATGGAATCGAAAAAATAACTTCACTAGATGAAATTACCTTTTTTGACTACTCTTTTACTTATCCAAACAGTGAAGCGCCGACGCTTGAAAAAATTCATTTAACTTTAAAAAAGGGCGAAACACTGGGGATTGTGGGGCCAACTGGTAGTGGAAAGACAACTTTAATTCGGCAACTTTTACGGCAATATCCTTTAGCGACACAAGGATCGTTAAAAATTAATAAAAAAGCGATTCAATGTTATCAAGTCCAGGACTTAGAAAAATTAATCGGCTATGTCCCCCAAGAACACATTCTTTTTTCAAGAGATGTGGCGCATAATATTCGTTTTGGTAAAACATCAGCCACACAAGCTGAAATTCTTGAAGCCATTCAAACCGCGGATTTCACTAAAGACTTAGCCCAAATGCCCGCTGGCCTGGCTACTTTAATTGGAGAAAAAGGCGTTTCGATTTCTGGCGGTCAAAAACAACGAATCGCTTTAGCTCGGGCTTTTATTCGACAACCCGAACTATTAATTTTAGATGACTCCCTTTCAGCGGTCGATGCCAAAACGGAACAAACGATTATCGCCAACATTCAAAGAATTCGACAAAATCAAACAACAATTATTGTGACCCATCGCCTTTCAGCCATCGCTCAAGCGCAACAAATTATCGTCATGAAACACGGCAAAATCACTGAAATGGGCACCCCTAGTGACTTATTGAAGCAAAAAGGTTGGTATTATGAACAATACCAGCATCAACAATTGGAGGAAAATATTCATGCAAACTTTTAAACGACTCCTCACTTATTTAAAGACCCAGCCACTTGCCTATAGTAGCGGGTTTATTTTGTCTTTTTTTTCAACCATCACTTCTATTTATGTACCCATGATTGGAAAACAAATTATTGATGGGATTACAATTGCTCGGGTGCAGCAACAAGAAATCGCGCTAGGTTTTTTGATCCAAAAGTTCGGTTGGTTTTTAATCATTACTTTAGTAAGCGCCTTGACGGGTTATGCTGGCTTTGTTTTATTTGCTTTTGCTTCAAATCGTGTGAGCAAAACCATTCGTGACGAAGCCCACTCCCACATGCAAAAGCTGCCCATCGCCTACTTTGATAATAAACCCGCTGGGAAGATTTCTGCGCGAATTGTAAATGATACAGAAGTTTTACGCAATAATTTTTACCAAAACTTCAGTAACCAAGTGGTGGTCAATTTGCTCAATGTTTTTAGTATTTTCTTTGCTTTGTTTCTCCTTAGTCCCTCAATCGGCACGCCTCTTTTACTTTTGATTCCCTTTTTTATTGCTTGGCAATGGCTTTATGTTCGTTTAGCCATGCCAATTAATCAGAAATGGCGCAAAATTGTCAGTGAATTAAATAACCAAACAGCTGAAATTATTCAAGGTGTTTCGCTAGTTCAATTGTTTCACCAAGAACAACAAATGCTAGACGCTTTTGAAGAACAAAACCAAGCTTGGCTAAAAAACCGGCTTCAGTCGATTCGTTTAGACGGGACTTTATCTTGGGATTTTTCAACTTTTATTAAAAATTTAGTGATGTTTTTCTTACTTCTTTATTTAGGAACCCAGTATAACCAAGGCATCTTAGGTTATTCAATGGGAACGGTTTATATTTTAATTAATTATATTTCTCGTTTATTTGACCCAATTTTGAATCTTGTTCGGCTAATGCCTACTTTACAGCAGTCACTTGCAGCAGGCCAACGCGTTTTTGAATTGTTAGATGAACAAGAAGAGTTAGATTCTTCTAAGCAATTAAAATTAGAAAAAGGCCAGGTGACTTTTGAGCAGGTGACTTTTGGTTATAAAACAAATCAACCTGTTTTGAAAAAAATTAACTTAGCCGTAAAAGCTGGCCAAACGATTGGCATTGTTGGACATACTGGTTCTGGCAAAAGTTCACTCATCAATTTATTATTTCGTTTTTATGATCCTCAAGAAGGGGGAATTTTTATCGATGGCCAACGTTTACAAGACTATAATCGCGAAAGTATTCGTGAGCAAATGGGGATTGTCCTTCAGGAACCCTTTTTATTTAGTGGTACCATTGCAAGCAATGTTCACATGCAAAACCCGACAATTACAGAAGAAATGGTCATCGATGCCTTAGAAAAAGTCGGTGCCAAACCACTTCTAGCAAAATTACCTAAAGGAATTCACGAAGAAGTCATTGAAAAAGGTCAATCTTTCTCTTCGGGTGAACGCCAACTCATCGCTTTTGCCCGAACATTAGCTAAAAATCCCAAAATTTTAATTTTAGATGAAGCGACGTCGCATATTGACACCCAAACAGAAGAAATCATCCAAAATGCAATGAAAGTTGTGAAAGAAGGTCGCACAACTTTCATGATTGCACACCGCCTGTCAACGATTCAACAAGCCGATCAAATTATTTTACTCGATCGCGGTGAAATCAAAGAACAAGGCACACATGAGGAATTGCTACAACATAATGGTCAATACGCGCAAATGTACCGTCTTCAAGCAAAAGCTGTCCATTAAAACAAGGGAGAATTAAACAAAGAGAACTATTTTTCAAAGTGTAAACGACATATGCATTATCGTTTACACCTTGAATCTGGTGCGACAATCAAGGAAGTGCAAGAACGTCTGAGTCACACAAATAGCAAAACAATGATGACCATTTATACTCACGTGACAGACAAAAAAAGTGAAGAAACAGCCGATAAATTTGTATTTTTATGGATGGTTAGACGACAATTTTTTAATATCGTATTCAAACAAAAAAAGAGCCTTCCTCGTAAAAGGAAAGCCCTCATAAACATTGTCGTAACAACATTTGTTAAGTCTGAAATTATTCTGCAGCGTTTTCGTCTTTGAGACCGTATTTTTTGTTGAAACGGTCCACACGTCCGTCTGCTTGTGTGAATTTTTGACGACCAGTGTAGAATGGGTGTGAGTCTGAAGTAACCTCAACACGGATTACTGGATAAGTGTTGCCATCTTCCCATTCGATTGTTTCTTGTGTTTTCTTTGTTGAACCTGACAAGAATTTGAAGCCTGTTGTTGAATCTAAGAAAACTACTGGATGGTATTCTGGATGAATATTTGGTTTCATGCTAATTTCTCTCCTTTGCCCTGATTCATTTGCTGAACCAGAGTTAATATCGTTTTACAACATGAATATCTTAACACGTTTCTTTTTTAGATGCAATTATCTTTTGTTAATTCGCTTGGTTATTTTTCCACCAAAGGAAACATCTTGAAAAGCAGTTAGGAATTCTTGATTGTTTTTGGTCTTTTTCATTAACTGAATAAATTGATCCGTGAAATCTAAGGAATCGCCAACCATGTTGTTGCGTAAGCGCCAAGTTTCTTCGAGTTGCTCAGCACTCATTAACAACTCTTCTTTCCGCGTACTTGATTTTTTTAAATCAATAGCTGGGAAGATCCGACGTTCCGCCAATTGACGTGACAATTGAAGCTCCATATTGCCCGTTCCTTTGAATTCTTCATAAATCACATCATCCATTCGACTACCGGTATCAACTAAGGCCGTTGCTAAAATCGTTAAGCTACCACCTTCTTCAATATTACGAGCCGCACCAAAGAATTTTTTGGGTTTGTATAACGCGGCTGGATCAATCCCTCCACTTAATGTCCGACCACTTGGGGGCACGACTAAGTTATAAGCGCGAGCCAAGCGGGTAATACTATCCATTAAAATTACCACATCGCGCTTATCTTCCACAAGACGCATGGCTCTTTCCAAAACTAGTTCAGCCACACGCGTATGATTACTTGGTTGTAAATCAAACGTAGACGAAACGACATCCCCTTTGACACTACGTTCTAAGTCGGTTACCTCTTCTGGACGTTCATCAATTAACAAGACAATTAATTCAACTGCTGGATGATTTTCGGTAATTCCGTTAGCAATTTCTTTTAAAATACTGGTTTTACCCGCTTTAGGTGGCGCCACAATTAAGCCACGTTGCCCAAAACCAATGGGTGAAAACAAATCAATCATCCGCGTTGACAGACGCCCGGCTGTTGTTTCTAATTGGATTGGACGATTGGGATAAAGTGGGGTTAAAGCTGGAAAATGCGGGCGTTCTTTGGCTTCTTCGGGATCTTTTCCATTGACGCTTTCAACATGCATCAAGCCGTAGTAACGCTCCGATTCTTTTGGTGGTCGGGCTTTTCCGGCAACTTTATCTCCATTACGTAGGCTAAAGCGCCGAATTTGTGAAGAAGAGATATAAATATCTTCTGCACTTGGCCCATAGTTAATTGGACGTAAAAAGCCGTAGCCTTCTTGGCCAACAATATCTAGTATTCCTTCCATATAGAAGAAACCCTGTTTTTCAGCTTGTGCGCGAATGACTGCTAACGATAGCTCTTTTTTATTCATTTGACTATAATAAGGAATTTTAAAGTCTTTGGCGTAAGTATAGATTTCTTTTAGCGTTTTGTTTTCTAGCTCGGCCATTGTTAAATAGTCTCTCATCGCATTACTCCTCAATCATTTGGATATCTGCCCCCATGGCAGAAAGTTTCTCAATAATATTGTCATAACCTCTTAAAATATGGTCGACTTGACTAATTTTAGTTGTTCCTTCTGCCATTAGCCCAGCAATTACTAAACAAGCACCTGCTCGCAGATCGGATGCAGCAACTTCTGCACCAAAAAGTTGTGGGCTTTCTTGGATAACCATCATATTGCCTTCAATACTTGCTTTAGCTCCCAAGCGAACCAGCTCAGGAATGTGGTTTACCCGTTTGGGATAAATAGTGTCCACTATTTCAGAAGTTCCTTTAGCCTTTAATAAAAGTGGGGTTAAAGGCTGTTGTAAATCCGTTGCAAGCCCTGGATAAGGGAATGTTTTGACAGAAATTGCTTTTAAATCCTTCGCTGGATGGACAAAGATACTATCCTCGCCAATTTCCATTTCAATACCCATTTCTTCTAATTTTGAAAGAAAACTATCAAGGTGCTCATGAATGACATTCTTAACCAGAACACCATTTCCGACTGCCGCAGCTAACGCTAGATAGGTTCCTGCTTCAATTCGATCAGGAATAATCGTATGACGGCAACCATGAAGTTGCTCCACTCCATCGATGCGAATTTCATTGGTTCCTGCCCCACGAATTTTTGCGCCCATATTATTTAACAAAGTAGCAACATCAATAATTTCGGGTTCGCGGGCGGCATTTTCAATGATGGTTCGACCTTTTGCTCGCACCGCTGCTAAAATGACGTTAATGGTCGCCCCAATGGAAACCATATCCATAAAAATCCGCGTACCTTTTAAGCCTTCTTCCGGACTCCTTAAGTACATCGCGCCATGCTCATTAGTTACTTGAACGCCTAAAGCTTCAAAGCCTTTAATATGTAAATTAATTGGACGTGGTCCTAAGTTACAGCCACCTGGCAAGCCAACTACACCTTCACCAAATTTACCTAACAAAGCGCCCATAAAATAATAAGAAGCACGCAAACTATTTATTTTTCCTGTTGGCATTGGAATCGAGACAATTTCAGTCGGATCAATAACTAGTGTATTATTTTCAAAAGTTGATTTTACACCCATAATGGCTAAAATTTCAAGCAAAGAATGAACATCTTGAATATCAGGTACCCCTTCTAAGGTAACCGGGGAATCGGCTAAAATGGCTGCTGGAATTAAAGCAACCACGCTATTTTTTGCACCACTAATTGTTACTTCGCCAGTTAGGGGCTTATTTCCTTGAATCATTAGTTTTTTCATTTAAATTTCACCTATTTAATTATAATTATTTTCAGATACCCTTAATACTAACATAGTTTAGCCAATTAAAAAAGGCGCCTTTCATTACAAATGAAAGGCGCCTTTTACAATTTGATTGAAATTAAGCTTTATTTGCTGAGCCAAAGATTTCGATATGATCTTCTGCATCTTTGATAATTGCTGCTTTACCAGGAGCTAATAATTTACGAGGGTCAAATCCTTTACCTTCTAAATCTTTACCAGCTTCAATGTATTCACGAGTTGCTTTTGCAAATGATACTTGGAATTCAGTGTTTACGTTTACTTTAGAAACACCCATTGAAATTGCTTTTTGGATTTGCTCTGTTGGAATACCTGAACCACCATGTAATACTAATGGGATTTTTTGGCCCACTGCATCGGCAATTGCTTGTAAGTGATCAAATGCTAAACCAGTCCAGTTTGCAGGGTAAGCACCGTGGATGTTACCAATTCCACAAGCTAAGAAGTCAATTCCTGTGTTAACCATTTGAACACATTCGTCGATATCAGCTAATTCACCAGAACCAATGATTCCGTCTTCTTCTCCACCAATTGAACCAACTTCACACTCAACAGAAACGCCTTTTGCATGTGCTTTTTCAACAACGTCTTTTGCTAATTTTAAGTTTTCTTCAAATGGTAAGTGAGAACCATCAAACATTACAGAAGTGTAACCAACTTCAATACATTCTAAAGCATCTTTGTATTCACCATGGTCTAAATGAATTGCTACAGGAACCGTGATGTTCATTGATTCCATTAAGTCTTTCACCATGTTTACAACTAATTTGTAGCCACCCATGTATTTTGCTGCACCCATTGAAGTTTGGATCATTACTGGTGCTTGTTTTGCTTGAGCTGCTGCTAAGATTGCTTGCGTCCACTCTAAGTTGTTTGTGTTGTAAGCTCCAATTGCGTAGCCGCCTTCACGTGCTGCTTTTAACATTTCAGTTGCTGATACTAATGGCATAATCATTTCCTCCTAGTTTTTGGCTAAACTTTATTTGTCAAGAATTTTGATTCTCAACCAACAACTCTATTTTAGCAAAGTTTCACTTTTTTTACTAGTCTTCAGATGAAAATTACTCTTTTTTTCATTGAAACACGAATAAATCAATGATTAAAAAAGTAAGTTTTCAGAAAACAATCTTTTTTTAATAAAGTTCTAAATATTGTTCTCTTTCCCATTCAGAAACCGTCTGGCGATACGCTGCCCACTCCATCCGTTTCGCTTCATTAAAGTTGCCATAAATATGTTGGCCTAATGCATCAATCATTACTTGATCTTTACGTAAAGCTTTAATCGCATTGTGAATTGTCGATGGTAAATCATAAATTTGCGCGGCTTCTCTTTCTTCTTCCGTCATCACGTAAATGTTACGATCAACTGCTGGTGGTGGCGTTAATTCGCGACGAATCCCATCTAAACCGGCTTCAAGTAAAACCGCCATCGCTAAATAAGGATTGGCCGTTGGATCGACCGAACGCAATTCTAAACGAGTCGATAAGCCACGCGCTTCTGGAATACGAATTAATGGCGAACGATTGTGTCCAGACCAAGCCACATACACCGGCGCTTCAAAACCTGGAACAAGGCGTTTATAAGAGTTTACGGTTGGGTTACATACCGCCGTAAAAGCACGCGCATGCTCTAACAAACCGGCCATAAAATGGTAGGCTGTTTGACTAAGCTGCATTTCGCCATTTTTATCAAAAAATACATTTTCTTGGCCTTTAAATAACGACATATTACAATGCATTCCTGAACCAGCAATCCCATAAAGTGGTTTGGCCATGAAAGTTGCATGTAACCCGTGTTTGCGGGCGACGGTTTTTACAACGAGTTTGAACGTTTGAATATTGTCACAAGCTTCAATCACGTCAGCATATTTAAAATCAATTTCGTGTTGCCCTGGAGCTGTTTCATGGTGAGAAGCTTCCACTTCAAAGCCCATTTTTTCTAATTCTAAAACGATATCTCGACGGCAGTTTTCGCCCATATCAGTTGGCGAAAAGTCAAAATAGCCACCTTTATCATTTAAATCAGTTGTAATTTCGCCCTCTTCATCTAATTTAAACAAGAAAAATTCTGGCTCTGGGCCTAAATTAAAAGCTGAATATCCCATTTTTTCCATACTACGAATATTACGCTTTAAATTTCCACGAGGGTCACCAGCAAATGGGGTGCCATCGGGATTATAAATATCACAAATTAAACGAGCCACTTTACCATGCTCGCTTTCCCAAGGGAAAATTAACCAAGTAGAGACATCAGGATATAAGTACATATCACTCTCTTCAATCCGAACAAATCCTTCGATTGAGGAACCATCAAACATCATTTTATTCTCCAACACTTTATCTAGTTGGCTAATGGGCACTTCTACGTTTTTGATTGTTCCCATAATATCCGTAAACATTAAGCGTAAAAAGCGTACGTTTTCTTCTTTGGCATTTTGTTTGATCTCAGCAGCTGTAAAATCTACTCTTGGCATAAAATTTTCCACCTTTTTGGTTTTAGATTTTTAAATTCTTGGATTTTTTTGAAAAGGATTGCTTTGTGACAATCCCCCTTGTGATAAAATTTCATCATAAAAAATACGACGAACATCTTTATCAGTAAGCGGTTGTTTCGTTTTTGTTTCTTTTTCTTCTTGTTTCATACGATAAAGACGTTTAATCCCAGCCATATTTAAGCCTTCGGAAAGATAATCTTTTATTTCTAGCAATACATCAATATCATTTAATGAATACATTCGGCGATTCCCTTCACTACGCTCCGGGTGAATCAATTCTTGTTCTTCATAATAACGAATTTGACGAGCGGTTAAATCGGTCAACTTCATAACGGTACCAATTGGAAAAACAGACATTGATCGCCGTAGCTCTTTTTCTTGCATTGAATGTACGCCCTCCTCCATCGATTCTCTTTCTTAATTAAATCTAATGAAAATATAGCAAGCCTTTTTTTAGTTGTCAACCATTTATGTTATAAAATCTAACATAGCTTACCCGAATGTTCAGTTTTTCCTGATTTTTTTCATAAATATTAAATTTTTTACGAGAAAAAAGGAACTATGACCGATGGAAGCCCGCGTTCCTGATGGATGAATCAACGCGGTAACAAAAGTCGCTTCTTATAAAAAAAAAAAAAAAACGAAAAGAACAAAAATTTGCAGTACAATTTTTGTTCTTTTCGACTTATTTTTTGAAGTTAAATATTTTGTCACAACTTTTTTGTTTTATTCTTTCTCCATTAAACGCATCGCAAAAGAATCTGCTTGAGCAAAACCTTTCACCAAATAATGTTGCTCTTCTTCATTAAATTCTGATGATAGCATGAGCGTTTCTTTTTTTAAACGATGCAATAAATCGCCTTGATTTTGAGTTAAAATGAGCGTGTAGGGTTGTAAAATTTCCATTAAAATCAGTTTAATTCCTTGAATCAGCTGTTCTTTCCCACTCAAACTCTTCGATGAAATTAAGACACTTGGAAAAAGAGTCGGAACAAAATGGGCCGGGTCGATTTTATCGGATTTATTATAGACCGTTAGAATAGGAATTTTTCCTAAATCCAACTCATCAATTAATTGTAAAACCGTTTCTTCTTGTTGCTGGCGACTTGGTGAACTGGCATCCACCACATGCAACAGCAAATCAACCTCGCGACTTTCTTCGAGCGTTGAGTGAAAAGCGTTGACTAATTGCGTCGGTAAATCTTGAATAAACCCAACCGTGTCGGTAATGGTCACTTCAAATCCTTCTGGCATACGCCATTTTTTGGTGAGTGGGTCTAGCGTTGCAAATAGTTGGTCTTGTTCATACGTTTGAGCTTGCGTTAAAATGTTTAAAACGGTTGATTTACCCGCATTCGTATAGCCAATTAAACCAATTTGAAAAACTTGATTGCCTTGCCGTTTTTGGCGTGTCCGCTGGCGATGTGCCGCGACTTCTTTTAGCTCTCTTTTTATGATAGTAATTTTATCGCGAATGTGGCGCCGGTCCGTTTCTAGTTTGGTTTCACCAGGACCACGCGTCCCAATCCCTCCACCTAAACGCGAAAGGGTCTTACCTTGACCAATTAAACGTGGCAATAAATACTCTAATTGCGCCAATTCAACTTGCAATTTCCCTTCTTTTGAGCGAGCCCGCATCGCAAAAATGTCTAAAATTAATTGTACTCGGTCAATTACTGCGATACCTAACGCGTCTGAGATAATTTGACTTTGACGTGGGGTTAACTCATGGTTGAATATCACTAAATCTGCCTCTTGATTTTCAACAATTGCTTGCAGTTCTTCAATTTTCCCTTTTCCAATCACTGTTTGGCGATCGATTTGTGGTCTTTTTTGCACTAATGAAAAAACGACTTCTCCAAGTGCCGTTTTCGTTAAACTTTTCAATTCAATCATTGATTCTTCAAAATATTTGTAATTACTTTCAGTTTCAACCCCAACTAAAACTACTTTTTCTTTTTTATTCACTGACGTCCACCTCTTCCAACCATCTTTTTATTTCTTCTTCTAATTGCTCATTGATATGCGGATTTAATACAAGGTCATACCAACGTGGTGTCATACGGTTACGAAACCAAGTCAGCTGACGTTTCGCATACCGTCTAGAATGCAATTGAATTTCAGCAATGACTGCCTCTAAACTACTTTCACCCGCAAAAAACGGCTGAAATTCTTTGTAGCCAATTCCGCGACTCGCTTGGGCCTTAGGATAAACCAACGTTTTTTTGGCTTCAGCGATTAAGCCTGCCTCGACCATTTGCTGCACTCGCAAGTTAATGCGATCATATAACAGCTCTCGTTGTGTCGTTAAGCCAATTAAAAAATCATCATAGCGTTTTCCCGGTGCTTGTTCAGGCGCTAAAATACTTGTACCGGTTAATTCATAAACTTCAAGCGCCCGAATCACTTTTCTTTCATTATTTGGATGAATCTTTTCAGCCGCTAAGGGATCAATTTGCTTTAGTTGTTCCCATAAGGCTTGTTTGCCTTTTTCTTGAGCCATTTTTGTATATTTTTCTCGCACCAAGGCATTTGGTTCTTCTTCTTTTAAGCCTAACTGATAATCATAGAGTAAGGCTTGCACATAAAGACCCGTGCCACCAACGACAATCGGAAGTTTCCCTCTTTGTGTAATTTCTGTAATCAACTGGCGGGCTGCAAGTTGAAAGTCTGCCACTGAATAAGGTTCATTTATTTCACGGATATCTAATAAATAATGGCTAATCCCTTGTCTTTCTTCAATAGTTGCTTTGGCCGTTCCGATATCTAAACCACGATAGATTTGCATCGAATCGGCGTTAATAATTTCACCGTTAAATTTCTGGGCCAATTCAATACTCAAGGCGGTTTTTCCGACGGCAGTCGGGCCGACAATTACAATTACTTTTTCCATTTTTCTACTTACAATTCCTTTGTTTTATTAAAATGCTCTTGAAAATAACGTTAGTGGTTGATCGGTCACTTTTTTCAATTGGATTTTTCTTTCGTAAACCATTTCAGTAATTTTATCGGATAGCTGTTCGATTAACACACGGCCACCTTTAAAAGTATAACCACCAATCGCGAGTGTTTCTTCTGGTGAAAGGACCACTTTACGTGTGGATATTTGACTAAAAAATTCTTCTAAAAAGCGATTGGGTAAATAAAAACTATTATGTGCCGCAAATGATTGTAAATAAATATAATCATCGACTGTAATATAACAATCATCAAAAGCATCAAAACTCACATATTTATCCATTAGTAAAATCCGTTTCTCAAGTATTTCAACCATTTTTTGATTTAAGTGAACGAGTGTTTCGATTTCTTTGGTTTTTTGTTCAATCATCCGGCGCTTTTTCTCTTTTTGTTCTTGATACTGTAAGAGTAAATAAAAAGCTAAAACTACGATTAATGCGCCTACAAGTACACCACTCATTCCGATTACAAACATCGTCATCTCTTCTCCACGCTCCTCA
>CAYNOA010000025.1:13061-14480 GCA_964398695.1 uncultured Enterococcus sp.
GATTTCATAAAATTCGCAGCTTTTTTATTTGACCTTTTTTGACCTTTTCGTTATACTTTGTTTAGCTAAATATGGAAAAATTCTACTTAAATTTTTCCAGATATGTTATGCTATGTATATAAATTTAGCGAATACAACCAAGGAGGATTTATCCCTATGAATTTAATTCCAACAGTCATTGAACAATCATCTCGCGGCGAAAGAGCCTATGACATTTACTCACGTTTATTGAAAGATCGAATCATTATGTTAAGTGGTCAAGTAACCGACGATTTAGCAAATTCGATTATTGCGCAACTTCTTTTCCTAGACGCACAAGACTCTGAAAAAGACATCTACCTTTACATTAACTCACCGGGTGGTAGTGTCACAGCTGGTTTGGCAATTTACGATACGATGAACTTCGTCAAAGCAGACGTTCAAACCATCGTAATGGGAATGGCCGCATCCATGGGAAGCTTCTTACTTGCCGCTGGAACTAAAGGCAAACGCTTTGCTTTACCCAATGCCGAAGTGATGATTCACCAACCACTCGGTGGCGCTCAAGGACAAGCAACGGAAATTGAAATTGCCGCTCGCCACATTTTAAACACACGCGATCGCTTGAATAAAATTTTAGCTGAAAGAACTGGCCAACCAATTGAAATCATTGAAAAAGACACGGATCGTGATAATTTCATGACCGCTGAAGAAGCCAAAGCTTACGGCTTAATTGATGAAGTCATGGTGACTCGTTAATTCCAACCAACAAAAAATAATTGCCCGCTCAAAATTAACTGAGCAGGCAATTATTTTTTTATTTTTTTATTGAGTGACTCTTTTGGCAAACTGGCTATTATATAAGTCTGCATAGAAGCCATTTTTTTCTAGTAACGATTGGTGGGTGCCTTGTTCGATAATTGAACCTTGGTCCATCACTAAAATTAAATCGGCTTCACGAACCGTTGATAGTCGGTGCGCGATCACAAAACTCGTTCGACCTTGCATCACTTTAGTCATCGCTTTTTGAATCAGCGCTTCTAACCGTGTATCAACTGAACTTGTTGCTTCGTCTAAAATTAAAATTTTTGGATTCGAAATCACTGCTCGAGCAATCGTTAATAATTGTTTTTGACCTAGTGAAACGTTATCGCCTTCTGAATTAATCATCATCGCGTATCCTTCAGGCATGGTCCGAATAAAGTGATCCACATTCGCGGTTTTCGCTGCATCGACCACTTCATATTCCGTCGCTGATTGTTTACCAAAACGAATATTATCGGCAATCGTCCCTTCATACAGCCAAGCATCTTGTAAGACCATCCCAAACAATGAACGTACCTCACTTCGTCTTAGCTGTTTAGTATCGATGCCATCAATTTTGATTGCTCCCGCATTTACATCATAAAAACGCATCAATAAATTAATGATCGTCGTTTT
>CAYNOA010000026.1:0-6362 GCA_964398695.1 uncultured Enterococcus sp.
TAGAAAAAGAAACGGAACGAGAACCACTTCGTCAAATGGCCATTCAACAAGCCAAAGAAACGACAGAAGGCATCGCAGAAGGTCTCCGCCAAGCCAAAGAAACACAAGAAGTCGAAAATCACTATGATTGGGAAAGTAGAAACGAAGCCGAAAGTGTGGTTTTTCCAACCGGGATTTTAAGTATCGATCAATTGATTGGGATTTTTTCTACTTTACCAGTCGATTTAACCTTTGTCGATCAAGACGATCGTGTTCGTTTTTATTCTGAAGGCCCGATTCGAATTTTCCCGCGCACAAAATCAGTCATTGGTCGCGAAGTGGTCAATTGTCACCCACCAAAAAGCATGCACATGGTCGAAGAAATTTTACGTGATTTTAAAGCGGGAACACGTTCAGAAGCAAGTTTTTGGATTGATATGAAAGAACGCAAAATTTATATTCGTTATTTTGCCGTCAACGATCAAGCGGGTCATTACTTAGGTTGTTTGGAAGTTTCACAAGATATTACTGAAATCCAACAACTAAAAGGTCAAAATCGCCTATTAGAAGGCTATACTGAAGATTAGAAAAAAATGGTTCGCTAAGATGATTAGCGAACCATTTTTTTTATTTGCTTTTTTTAGAATTAGAAGGTATGATAAATAAAAAGTTTAGGTTTGCCTAAAAACAAAAAGGAGGGAAACTTGATGTTTCATGCCAATCAAATTTCAGTTAGTTATGACAATCATGACCAACTTGCGGTCGAAAAAGTAACTTTTACTATTGAAAATCCAGCGATTATTGGGATTATCGGGCCAAATGGTGCCGGAAAATCGACATTAATCAAAGCAATGCTTGATTTAATTCCGCATACAGGTACGATTTCTTTTGATGGCCAAGCTTTAAAACAATTTCAGAAAAAAATTGCTTATGTTGAACAAAAAAGTGCGATAGATGACACTTTTCCAATTACCGTCAAAGAATGCGTTTCGCTAGGATTATACCCACAAATGTGTTTTTATCAACGAATCCAAAAGGCCGACTGGCAAAAAGTCGAGGCCGCTTTAGCAGCTGTGTCCATGCTAGCGATGAAAGAACGACAAATTGGTGAGCTTTCAGGGGGCCAATTTCAACGCGTTTTGATTGCTCGCACACTTGTTCAAGACGCTGATTTAATTTTTTTAGACGAGCCTTTTGTCGGCATTGATGTCGTGAGTGAAGAAATTATCATGAACTTGCTACAAGAATTAAAAGACAAAGGCAAGTATATTTTTATCGTCCACCACGATTTAAGTAAAGTGGAGAGTTATTTTGATCAATTAATCTTAATGAAACAAAAATTAATTGCGATTGGACCGACGAAACAAGTTTTTACACCAGAGAAGTTGACGCAAGCTTTTGGTCAATCTTTGGTAGTGTTAGGAGGCGTTTAAGTTGTTTCAGACCTTTATTTCAGGTTTAATTGAATACCAGTTTTTACGAAATGCCTTGGTTACGTCGGTCGCTATCGGAATAGTCGCCGGCGCAATTGGCTGTTTTATTATCTTGCGCGGGATGTCTTTAATGGGGGATGCCATTTCACATGCTGTTTTACCAGGGGTTGCCTTATCTTATATTTTAGGAATTAACTTTTTTATTGGTGCAATCATTTTTGGTATTTTAGCCGCCGTTTTAATTACCTATATTTCACACCATAGTACGGTCAAAAGCGACACGGCCATCGGGATTACCTTTAGTGCTTTTTTAGCTTTAGGCATAATTTTAATTGGAGTGGCCAATAGTTCAACCGATTTATTCCACATTTTGTTTGGAAATGTGTTAGCTGTTCAAAATAGCGATAAATACTTAACCTTAGGCATTGCGGGGGGCGTGATTGTCCTGGTCGCTTTGTTTTATCGCCCCTTATTATTGACTTCCTTTGATCCCAATATGGCGCAAGCTTTTGGTATGAATGTCAAAAAATACCATTATTTATTGATGTTTTTGTTAACGCTTGTTTCTGTAACGGCGATGCAAAGTGTGGGTACGATTTTAATTGTCGCGCTCTTAATCACTCCAGCCGCAACGGCTTTCTTATACACTAAACGCATGAACCAAATGTTAATTTTATCGTCTTTTTTAGGCGCACTTTCTTCAGTCGTTGGTTTATGGCTAGGTTACACGTTTAACTTAGCCGCTGGTTCAAGTATTGTTTTAACCGCGGCTTCTTTCTTTGCGATTGGCTTTTTGTTTTCACCACGCCAACGCAAAAAGCATGGCAAAGCAACCTATATCGTCTCTTTTGCGCTCTTTTTATTATTGGTAGGTGGAACGGGCTATTATGCGAAAACGCACCAATCCAGTCAAGCCAATCCGCAATTACACGTTGTGGCGACGAATTCAATTATCGCCGATTTAGTCAAAGAAGTCGGGCAAGCTAAAATTGACTTATATAGTATCGTGCCAGTGGGTCGTGATCCGCATGAATATGAAATCTTACCCGAAGATATCCGGCAAGCCACGAATGCAGACCTCGTCTTTTACAATGGTTTGAATCTAGAAACAGGAGGCAATGCCTGGTTTAGTAAATTGATGAAAAACGCCAATAAAGTGGAAGGTCAAGATTATTTTGCCGTGAGTGAAGGGGTTACGCCACTTTATTTACAAGAAGGTGGCAACCAAGGCAAAGAAGATCCGCACGCTTGGCTGGACCTTGAAAATGGGGTGCAGTACGTCAAAAATATTACCAAATTATTAAGTGAAAAAGACCCCGAAAATCAAAGCTTTTACGAGAAAAATGCACAAACCTACATTGAAAAGCTACAAACTCTGCACGAGGAAGGCAAGGCCCGCTTTGATCAATTGCCAAGTGAAAAAAAACTGATCGTTACAAGTGAAGGCAGTTTTAAATACTTTTCAAAAGCTTATGATGTGCCGTCTGCTTATATTTGGGAAATTAACACCGAAGAAGAAGGCACCCCGGCCCAAATTCGCCAAGTGATTGAAAAAATAAAACAATCACAAGTAGCCGCGCTCTTTTTAGAAAGTAGTGCCAATCCGAAACCCTTAACGAGTGTCTCAAAAGAAACCAATATTCCCATTTATACGACGGTTTTTACAGATTCAATTGCCGCGCCAGGTAAAGATGGGGATAGTTATTATACAATGATGAAATGGAATTTGGAAAAAATTTATACGGGTTTAGCGCAATAAAATAAAAAAACCATGAAAAATGCAACAATTGCAAATTTCATGGCTTTTTATTTGGCTAAATAGTAATAATAAATCACGGGTTTTTTTAGTAAGTTTGGCCATTTATTAAAACCGGGATAGATGGCTAACAAGGTTTTATGATTGAAATGGTAAAGCCCTTTAGTGAGTAAAGGGTGGGCATTTATTTTTTTGAGCAAGGGCGGTTTAAATTCATGCCCAGCTAAAACGAGGTCGTAATCTTTTAAGTTTTTTACTTCTTCTAGGTAATCGGTTTCATGAACCAATAACACCGACCAAGTGGAGAGTTTTTTTGGATGATTGAAGACGGCTTTTCCCGCAAGCGTGTCATCTAAACCCGTTAAGTGCAAGGAAACAGGCCCTTTTGTTTGGTAGAGATCTTGATTGACTAGTAATTGAAATTGACTACTATTTAAGATTTCTTTCACAAAATATTGTCCATTATCTTGATAATCTTGATCCCCTAAGACCGCGAATTTTCCCATAGGTGCCGAAAGCCGCTTCAATTGATTAATTAAAGCGCTAGATTGTCGATGGGGCCACTGATGATAATTTTCAAGTAAATCACCAGAAAATAAAATGATATCTGGTTTTTGCTTGGTCGTGGAACGAATAAGGGAGTTGAGTTTTTTTGGTTTGATTCTTTTACCAAAATGCGTATCACTGAAATGGGCGATGATAATATTTTGCGGATGATGGTATAAATCATAAGCTTTTGAGATATCTAAAACTTTACTTTTATCTTTTTGAATGAGATAGTGGATTTCTTTCGCCTTTTTAGGTTTGAATAAGATCCAAAAAAAGAAAAGCAAACTGACTCCAAGGAGTAGCGGCTGAATGAAGTCCAACATGGATTCACTCCTTTTTGATTTAATATTTTCTACTTTATTAAGAATAGTAGATTATAGGCAAAAAAGCAATCGAACATCTACTTAAATTTTAGAGAAAAATGTGCTATTGTAGACAAGAGAACGAGGAGGAAAGGGATAATGATTTTTGATTCACATACACATTTAAATGCCAAGCAATTTGAGGGGGAAATCCCGGAAGTCATCGCTCGGGCAAAGGAGCTCGAAGTCACTGAGATGGCCGTCGTTGGCTTTGACACCCCAACGATTGATTTATCTTTAGCGTTAAGTCGCACCTATGATTTTATTTATAGTATTATTGGTTGGCACCCGACCGAAGCGGGCAGTTATACCTCGGCTATTGAACGCACGCTACAAGAACAATTAACCTTACCCAAAGTTGTGGCTTTAGGCGAAATTGGTTTGGATTATTATTGGATGCAAGACCCAAAAGAGGTTCAAGAAAAAGTTTTTCGGCGACAAATTGCGATTGCCAAAGAAATGCATTTACCCATCAGTATCCATATGCGTGACGCAATTGAGGACACCTACCGCGTGCTGAAAGATTGTCGAGTGTATGAAATTGGTGGCATTATGCACAGTTTTAGTGGCGACAGTGAATGGGCCAAGCGCTTTTTAGATTTAGGGATGCACCTTTCTTTTAGTGGGGTTGTGACGTTTAAAAAAGCCCTTGAAACCCAAGCCGCTGCCAAGATAGTCCCACTTGATCGTTTGCTAGTTGAAACTGATGCGCCTTATTTAGCCCCGGTTCCTTATCGCGGCAAGCGCAATGAACCAGGTTATACACGCTATGTGGTTGAAAAAATAGCCGAATTGCGTGGGCTTTCTTTTGAAGAACTAGCGCAACAAACCACGAAAAATGCCCATCAATTGTTTAGGATTTCTTGATGCAAAAACCGATTATTGAAGAAATCATTGTCGTTGAAGGCAAAGACGACACCAAAAGAATCCAGGAAGTCGTGGTGGCCGATACCATTGAAACAATTGGATCGGCGATTAATGACGACATCTTGCAACAAATTGAACACGCGCAAGAAATTCGCGGGGTCATTGTTTTCACGGACCCTGACTTTTCAGGAGAAAAAATTCGTAAGATTATTATGGAAGCTGTCCCAGATGTCAAACATGCTTTTTTACCACGTGCCCAAGCGCAAGGAAAGAAGAAAAATCGTAGTTTAGGCGTTGAACATGCGAGCGACGAGGCGATTTTAGAAGCCTTGAATCGCGTCGTTGTCCCCATCACCGAAAAAGCCAATCAAGCCGTCATTAGTCAAACCGATTTGTTTGCTTTAGGCTTGATGGCCGGCAGCAGATCAAAAGAGTTACGAGAAAAAATCGGCGATGAATTACGCATTGGCTATACCAATGGGAAACAGTTGCAAAAACGTTTGGCGATGTTTCAAATTACGGTAGAAGAATTAATCGCCGCTTTAAAGAAAGTCGAGGAAAAAGAGTGAACGAATATCGAGAAATTGCAAATCCGACCAGAACCAAAGAGATTTTAAAAAAGCACGGCTTCACGTTTAAAAAGAGTTTAGGCCAAAATTTTTTAACCGAGCCCAATATTTTACGCAAAATTGTTGCAACAGCTGAAATTACCAAAGAAACCAATGTTATTGAAGTCGGTCCAGGAATTGGTGCTTTAACCGAACACCTCGGCCAAAGCGCCAACCAAGTTTTGGCCTTTGAATTAAAGTATTGCACCAAGACGTGTTAACTGCTGATTTAGCAAACATCATTGCAAGGGAATTTACGCAAGATTACCCGATTAAAGTCGTGGCGAACTTGCCCTATTACATTACCACCCCAATTATGATGCATTTTTTAGAATCAGGGGTGCCGATTGCTGAAATGATTGTCATGATGCAAAAAGAAGTCGCTGATCGAATTAGTGCCAAGCCAGGTACAAAAGCTTATGGTTCTTTATCAATCGCCGTTCAATATTACATGGAAGCCAAACTAGCTTTCATTGTCCCCAAAACGGTTTTTGTCCCACAACCGAATGTCGATTCAGCCATTTTAAAATTGACCCGGCGGGCAAAACCGGCTGTAGAAGTCATCGATGAAAAAGCGTTTTTCAAGTTAACCAAAGCTGCTTTTCAATTACGCCGGAAAACTTTATGGAACAACTTACAAAACTTTTATGGTAAAGACGAGGCCACCAAAGCATGGTTAACCCAAGCCCTTGAACTAGCAAGCATTGATCCAACGCGCCGGGGCGAAACTTTGTCACTTGCCGAATTTGCGGCGTTAAGTAACGCCTTAGAACGCCTAAAATAGTGGAGAAGTCGCTCTTTTGTCAAA
>CAYNOA010000026.1:6397-14443 GCA_964398695.1 uncultured Enterococcus sp.
CCTTAAGAAGAACTTTGCTTCTTTTTAAGGGTGCAGTCTTTTTTTCCGCCAAACAAGAAAATGAAAACGAAATTCATGAAAATTTCTAAAATAAACCGAATGTGTCTTGACAGTTATCTAGAAAGAAGCTAAAATAAAGAAAATTAATTGTGTCTTGACACATTTGGAGGAATAAAAATGAGAAATAATTCAGTACGTCAGTTAACAATTGGGGCCTTGTTAATTGCCATGGGAGTCATCATCCCAATGGTCATGCCTAAAATTGTCATTGGACCAGCATCTTTTACATTAGCAAGTCATGTGCCACTATTAATTGCGATGTTCTTTTCGCCAGCGATGGCGATTGCCGTTGCATTAGGAACGGCTTTTGGTTTTATGATTAATGGTTTGCCATTTATTATTGCGCTTAGAGCTTTATCTCACTTAGTCTTTGCAATAATTGGTTCGCTTTATTTGCAAAAGAACCCAGATATTGTCAACAATATTAAAAAATTTCAATTGTTTAGTTTTGTGATTGCTTTAATCCACTCTGGGGTGGAATTATTAGTTGTCGGGGCCTTTATGTTTGCTGGTCAAATGCAAATTCAAGGCAATGCCTTTACTTTCTTATTTGTTTTCATGGGAATCGGCGGGATTGTTCACAGCATGATTGACTACAATATTGCCTTCTTTGTCGTTCGTGCCTTAAGCAAAGGTTTTGAAATTCCGATTTTCCGTAAAGCCAAAGAAACAACGATTTAAAAACAAAAAATCACTAAAACTCGTAAAATGATCGGATTTTACGAGTTTTTTTCTGAAAATAAGGAAGTAATTGGTAAGACGACGGTAAAATAATTGCTTCCCTTGTTTTTTTATGCTATATTCTCGTCATAGGTAGCTGGTCTATCTAAATAAAAACCAGAGTAGAAAATAAAGCGTTAAGTGCAAAAAGATGGGATGTTGCTTTTTGACGAAGGGCCTTTTGGTCTGCGGTTTTATTTTCGCATTCGCTGCATATTTTATGTAGCAACTCTATTAAGGAGATGCTTCGAATGAAACAAAAAATGAGTGCTTATATGATAAGCATGATGGGGATTTTGATTGCCTTAATGATCATCTTATCCCGAATTTTAGGTTTGGAATGGCAGTTTATCAAAATTTCTTTTGATTTTGTGCCAAAAATGGTGATGGCCATGATGTTTGGTCCATTTTGGACAGGCGTTGGGGCAGTCATTGCCGATTTATTGGGTATGGCTTTGTTTGCTAAAGCGGCTTTCTTTCCAGGGTTTACGCTGAATGCTTTTATTGGCGGATTAATCTACGGCTACTTCTTCTATAAAAAAGAAGTTACTTGGAAAAATGCGCTTTTATGTACAATTTCCAATACACTCCTGATTGGCTTAATTTTAACGCCAATTTGGTTAGCGATTTTGTACAATGTGCCTTTAACTAGCTGGATTATTTGGGGACCGCGTCTGGTGAAAGCCTTCATAATGTTGCCAATTCAAACGGCTCTGACTTATGTCGTTGGTCGGGTGATTCCAGTCAAACAATTAATGAAACGCAGTCGTTATTCCTTTTAGTGAAGTAGATAGTTGCATTTTCACTCCTTTCAAGGTACGCTAAAAACGTGCCAGAAAGGAGTTTTTTTTGTGAAAAAAACATTTTTTATGTGTTTCCTAAGTTTATTCTTCATCCTGAGCGCCTGTGCAAGAACAAGCGAAAATCCAAGCGAAACAGCAAGCTCAAGTACCTTTGTGGAAAGTTCAACGACCGATTTAGCCAGTCAAACATCCAAAACCGACCTAGCAATGAGCGAAAGTAGGCAAGAAGAAACCGATTGGCTCCAAGAAAAAATCGCCACGATGACACTGGCGGAGAAAGTCGGCCAACTATTTTTAGCCCGTTTCCCCGGAGAGCAGGCCTTAAGTGACAGTCAAACCTATCATTTAGGTGGTTTTATCCTTTTTGGAATGGATGTAGCCAATGAAACAAAAGACAGTTTAATTGAAAAAATCCAAACCTTACAAGCCGGTCAAAAGCTGCCCTTGTTTTTCGCATCCGATGAAGAAGGCGGCAGTGTGACGCGCCTAAGTGCGAATCCCAATTTAGCAGCCAAGCGATTTTTATCACCGCAAGCAATTTATCAAAACCAAGGGTGGGAAGGGATTGCCCAAGATACACAAGAAAAAGCGGCAATTTTAGCTGCTTTAGGGTTTCAGCTGGGGCTATTTCCAGTTGCCGATGTGGCCACAGATCCGAATGCTTTTATTTATGATCGCACCATTGGTCTGGATGCTACTGGCACGAGTACTTTTGTTGAAACGGTCGTGAGCCATTTAAAAGGAAGCGGTGTGGCTTCCACCTTGAAGCACTTTCCAGGCTATGGCAACAACCTCGATTCCCATGTTGAAATCGTGACCGATACCCGTTCCTTAGAAGAAATCAAACAAAATGATCTCGTTCCTTTTCAAGCAGGAATCAAAGCCGGTGCCGATAGTATTTTAGTTTCCCACAATATTATTACCAGTCTAGATGCAACACAACCGGCTTCAATTTCACCAACTGTGATTGATTTTTTACGAACAGAAGGACAATTTGAGGGCGTCGTCATGACCGATGATTTAGACATGGCTGGCATTGCTAATTTTACCAGTCAAGAACAAGCGGCGCTAAAAGCCTTGCAAGCGGGCAATGACTTGGTACTAAGTTCGCATTACGCCAGTCAAATTCCAGTCATCATCCAAGCCGTTGAACAAAATGCTTACCCAGAAAGCGACTTGGATCAAGCGGTCTATCGTGTGCTGAAATTAAAAGCCGAACTTGGCTTGCTAAAAAAATAACCTTTGCCCCCTATACATCATTAAATATTCGGGAGTAAAAAAGAGCGCTGACACCCGTCAGCGCTCTTTTTGGGCAAACGGTGTGCCTGAAGTAGCTTCTGCGGCATTAAGCCGAAAAGTACTAAAATTTGAAAAACAATTTTCGTCCTTTCCTTCTTATTGCTTGAAGCTGAACACTTCTGTCACAACCTCTTTTTTGGGCAATTATTCTTCAAATTGTGCGTGGTATAAGGTGGCATAGGCGCCATTTTTGGCTAGTAATTGAGTATGCGTTCCTTGTTCCACGATTTGACCTTGATCCATTACTAGAATTTTATCGGCCGCTTCGATGGTAGCGAGACGATGAGCAATCACAAAACTCGTTTTTCCTTGCATTAAAGCGAGGAAGGCACTTTGGATTTTTCGTTCTGTGAGCGGGTCAACCGAACTGGTTGCCTCATCCAAAATTAACATGGGCGGATTGGCAATCATGGTGCGAGCAATGGTTAAAAGTTGGCGTTGGCCTTCTGAAAGTTTGACGCCGTAGTGCCCAATCGGCGTTTCAAGTTTTTTAGGCAAGTCCATTACGTATTCGAGCATATCGGTTTTTTGGAGTGCTGCGTAAATTTCTTCCTCGCTTGCTTTTGGTTTGCCATAGCTGAGATTTTCGCGTAAAGTCGCATCAAAAAGCCAAGTATCTTGTAAAACCATCCCAAAGCTTTGCCGTAGCTGTCCGCGTGGAATTTGGCGAATATCGCGTCCATCTAAAGTAATGGCGCCTTTTTGAACTTCGTAAAAACGCATCAGTAAATTCACTAAAGTTGATTTTCCGGCCCCCGTTTTTCCGACAATCGCAACGGTTTCACCAGCGAAAGCCTGAAAATCAAAGTTGGTAATGAGTGGCTGTTTGGGGTCGTAAGCAAAATCAACGCCGTGAAAAGCCAAGTTTCCTTGAATCGCGGGCAAATCAAACGGCGGTTCTTGGCTTTCAGCCGGCTGATCAAGTAATTCAAAGCCACGTGAAAGACCAGCAAAAGCGCCTTGAATTTGGGTCATCAAGCCTGAAAGTTCGATAAAAGGTTTTGAAAATTGCGTTGAGTAAATCGTAAAACTCGCAATGACCCCAACAGTTACAGAAGTTGAACCGTGGAAAATCAACCAAGCCCCGACAAAACCAACGGCCACATAGGCCAAGTGATCGACAAAGCGTGATGCTGGATTGGTTAAAGAAGAAGAAAACTGTGCCCGTTGGCCTTTTTTATAAAGTTGCTGGTTAATTGAGGCGAAGGTTGCTTGATTATTTTTTTCTTGTTGAAAAGCAATAACTAATTCTTGGTTATTGATTCGTTCATTGACAAAACTGGTCATTTCACCAATAATTTTTTGTTGATCCGTAAAATCGCTTTGAGATTTTTTGGCGACCCAATAACTCACCATAAAAATAAAGGGGGTCGACATTAAGACCACCAAAGTTAATGGTAGACTGAGACGCAACATCATGAATAAAGCAATCAGAATAATCGTGACCCCAGCAAACAATTGTTGGTAAACGGCCGCAATGGCCGTGGCGACCAAGTCTAAATCATTGGTAAAACGACTCATTAAGCTCCCGTGTGGCGTTTGGTCATAGGTTTGAATCGGCAATTGATTTAAATGGGCAAAACTGTCTTTACGTAGTTGGTTGACACTTTCATAAGCCACTCGATTTCCGAGTTGTAAAATGAGCCATTGACTCATCGCCGTCAAGAGTAACAGGAGGCAAAACTGTCCTAAAATTTGCGTCAATTTGGCAAAATCGACTTGGTTTTGACCAATGAGTTGGTCAATGCCTCGACCGATTAAATAAGTTAAGTAAACGGAAGACCCACCCGCGATCACTCCGAAAAATAAGGCCAAAGCATTGAGCCTTCGATAGACCATCAAATAAGGCATAAATCGTTTGAGCGTTTGCCAGTCAATTTTATTTTTATGCATCATGATGATCACCTTCTTCTTGTGCGTGGACAATTTCTTGATAATAAGGCACTTGTTGCAGCAAGTCATGGTGGGAACCTAACCCAACAACGCGTCCTTTTTCTAACACTAAAATTTGATCCGCCTCTTGAATCGAGGAGACTCGCTGCGAAATCAAAATAACGGTCGCGGCAATTTTTCTTAAACTTTGCCGTAATAACCAATCGGTTTGATAATCTAAGGCGCTGAGTGAGTCATCTAAGATTAAAATTTTGGGTTGGGCAATCAAAGCGCGCGCGATAGCTAAACGCTGAATTTGACCACCAGAAAAGTTTTTCCCACCTTCAACGATGAAAGTGTCGAGTTGCTCAGGCAAACGTCGCACAAATTCGGCCCCTTGCGCCAACTCAAGGGCTTGCCAACACGCGGCATCGCTAGCAGCTGCTTGTCCCCATTGTAAATTTTCGCGAATCGTTCCACGTAGCAAAATTGATTTTTGTGGCACAAAAGCAATTTGACGCCGCAAAAGGTCTAAGGGCCAATCTTTGACATTGATCCCATCAATTAAAATTTCTCCAGCATCGACATCGTAAAAACGTGGCAAAAGTTGCGTCAGAGTCGATTTCCCAGAACCGGTCGGACCGGTGATACCAAAAAGACTGCCGGCTGGAATATGAAAGCTAATTTTTTTCAGAGCACGCCCATGTTCAGGCGAATAGCGAAAATCCACTTGTTTAAACGTAATCGCGCCGTGGATTTGCTTGGGTAGTTGGGTATTTTCGTTTTCGGTTAAAGAAAGGGGTAAATCAAAGACCTCATTTAGGCGTCTAGCCGAAGCTTCTGCCCGAGTAAAAATAACCACCAAATTTGAAACGACAATTAAAGCGAGTAGCATTTGGTTCATATAATTCACTAGCGCCAAAACTTCCCCTTGTCGTAAATCCCCAAGCTCAACTTTAAAACCACCAATCACAAAAATTCCGATAATGCCTAAATTTAAAATCAAGGTCGTAAGCGGCGATAAAATAATCGCTAATTTCGTCACTTTTAAGTAGGTTTGGTTTAAATCATCGCTTTGTTTTTGAAACTTACGCACTTCATTGTCTTGCCGATTGAAGGCGCGAATGATGCGAACCCCACTCAAATTTTGCGCCACCAGTTGGTTTAAACGATCAAGTTGTTGTTGCACGTAGCGAAATAAAGGCACAGAAAAACGCACTAATAAAAATAAAAACAAAGAAAAAAGCGGTAAAATAGCTAAGAAAATCAGCCCAATTTGCCAATCAATGTAAAAAGCCATCACCAAAGCGCCGATACTTAAAAAAGGCGCCCGAACCACCAGTCGAATCACCATGGCCAAAGCCAACTGCATTTGGTTAACGTCATTGGTCAAACGAGTAATAAGGGTATTGCTGCCAAAATAGTTTAGCTCACGATGCGAAAATTGGTTAATCTTTGCCATTAGCTTTTCGCGCAGTTCCGTGCCAAACCCTTGAGAAGCGACCGAAGCGTAATATTGACAAGTCACAGCAAATAACAAACCAACCACAGAAGCGACCACCATCCAAAGAGTCATTTGCCAAACGATCGTCCAATTATTTTTTTGAATCCCTTGGTCAACTAAGCGGGCCATTAGTAAAGGTAAAAACAATTCAAAAACAGCTTCTAAAAATTTAAAAGTCGGCCCTAAAATGATTTCTTTGCGATAATTTTTTGCATAAGAAAATAAACGAAACATCCCACTACTCCTTTTTATTTTGAAATTTGTGAATTTTTTTAATTTTACTTGAATTTTATTCTCTTCTATCATATCATAGCTAGCTAAAAAAAAAGAAAGAATGAAAAAGATTAAAAGATATTACATTTTTGTAACAGAAGGTAACAAAAAATAAAGGGCTTTCAAACGCGGTTTTGTCTGAAGTTGTTTTTATTTTATAGACAACGAACGCGGTTTTATGATTTTTTGTAACAATCTGTAAAAAGAATGAAACATAATCGCGGAATATTTTGCGTATAATGTTTAAGAATTCGTCAAGAAAGAAAGGAAACGGTTAAACCTTTATGCATAGAAAAAAATGGATGGCTTTAAGTTTAATATTTATTCAAATGTTGGCACCAGTTTCTATTTCAGCTGATACATTAGAGTCACTTAATCAAAAAGAAACCACTTTACAACAACAAAGCCAAGCAATTAGTACACAAGTGCAAGCGGCTTTAGAAGAAGTCAACCAGACCTACCAAGAAGTCGAAACGTTAAAAGTGGCCATTGCCCAAAACGAAACGCACTTAAAAGAAACACAAGAAAAAATGGTTGAAACCAAAGAAACAATTCAAAAACGTAAAGAAGTTGCGGCTCAACGTTTAAAGAAATTACAAGTAAATAGTGTGGGCGAAAACAAATTATTATATTTACTACAAACTTCCAACTTACAAGAACTAGTGAGTGGTCTTTATGCGATTAATTTGATGCAAAATGCGGAAAAAGAAATCGTTCAAACGCTAGAAGACGCGACGACCGAATTAGCCGAATTAGAAGAAGCAGCCAAAACAACCCAAGCGAATTTAGCGAGTGATCAACAAGCTTTGCAAACGAAAGCCGATGCATTGGACCAACAAGTTGCCGCGTTAAAAACGCAATTGGCCGATAACCAAGAGTCATTAGTTTCGATTGCTCAAAGTAAAGAGGTAGAAACTGCTCGTTTACTAGCTGAAAAACAAGCCCAAGAAACGGCGGAAAAAGAAGCCAAAGCAGCAGCAGAAGAAGCAGCTAAAGCGGCGGAAAAAGAAGCAGCCAAACAACAAACAACTCAAAGTCAAACGACTCAAAATCAAACGACGTCATCAACGCCGTCTACGTCTCAACCAGAAACGAGTCAACCAAGCACACCGTCAACGACGCCGCCAGTGGTTGAAACACCAAAACCGTCAAATGGTAAAACCTTGTATGTGCAAGCAACCGCGTATTCTTATACAGAAGCAGGTTCAAGCTTTTATACCGCCCTTGGGGTAGATTTACGTCAAAACTCACAAGTCATTGCCGTTGACCCAAGCGTGATTCCACTAGGCTCGATTGTGGAAGTTGAAGGGTATGGTATTGCCTTAGCTGCCGACACGGGTGGGGCGATTAGAGGAAATATTATTGATGTCCACTTAAATAGCGTCGATGCTTGTATCCAATGGGGACGTAAATTTAACGTGAAAGTCACCATTTTAGAATAATCAAATCAGAGGTCGTGCCAGAAGTGTTCAGCTTCAAGCAATAAGAAGGAAAGGACGAAAATTGTTTTTCAAA
>CAYNOA010000027.1:0-14137 GCA_964398695.1 uncultured Enterococcus sp.
AAAGATTATGGCAAGTTCATCGTAGAACCTCTAGAACGAGGCTATGGAACTACTTTAGGAAATTCCCTACGTCGTATTTTGTTATCTTCTTTACCAGGTGCAGCCATTACTAGTATCCAAATTGATGGAGTGTTACACGAATTTTCAACTGTTAAAGGTGTAAGGGAAGATGTCGCTCAAATTATTTTGAATATTAAAGGTCTTGCATTGAAAATGTATGGACAAGAAGAAAAAACACTAGAAATCGATATTACAGGACCGGCAACGGTTACTGCAGGCGATATTCTTGTGGATAGCGATGTTGAGATTTTGAATAAAGATATGTACATTTGTACGGTCTCTGAAGGGGCAACATTCCATGCGCGCTTAACGGTTAGACCAGGCCGCGGATATGTTCAAGCCGATGAGAACAAAAAAGAAGATATGCCAATTGGCGTTCTTCCTGTTGATTCTATCTACACTCCAGTCCGCCGTGTCAACTATCAAGTTGAAAATACACGTGTTGGTCGCCGGGATGACTTTGATAAATTAACAATGGAAATATGGACAGATGGTTCCATTGAGCCATTAGATGCAATGAGTTTAGCAGCAAAAATCATGACGGAACATTTAGACATTTTTGTGAATCTAACCGATGAAGCGAAACACGCGGAAATCATGGTCGAAAAAGAAGAAACACAAAAAGAGAAAATGTTAGAAATGACGATTGAAGAATTAGACTTATCTGTTCGTTCATATAACTGCTTAAAACGTGCAGGAATTAACTCTGTACAAGAATTAACGAACAAATCTGAACCAGAAATGATCAAAGTACGTAACCTTGGCCGTAAATCATTAGAAGAAGTGAAGGCGAAACTTGAAGATCTAGGTTTAGGTTTACGTAAAGACGATTAATTTTTACGAAGGAGGGAAACCACGTGAGTTATCGTAAATTAGGACGCACATCTTCTCAACGTAAAGCGATGTTGCGTGATTTGACAACTGATTTAATCATTAACGAACGCATCGTTACGACTGAAGCTCGTGCGAAAGAAATTCGTTCAACTACAGAAAAAATGATCACATTAGGTAAACGTGGCGATTTACATGCACGTCGTCAAGCAGCAGCTTACGTTCGTAATGAAGTTGCTAGCGTTCGTGAAGAAGGCGAAGAAATCGTTGTTGAATCAGCTTTACAAAAGCTATTCAATGACATCGCACCTCGCTACGCAGAGCGCCAAGGCGGCTACACTCGCATCTTGAAGACAGAACCAAGACGCGGCGATGCAGCACCAATGGTTATCATTGAACTAGTTTAAAATCACACTTAATAGCATATAGCTACATCACTTTGTCGATGAATTTTTTAAGAGTGTTATGATGTTGGAAGAGTAACTTTTTTTCCGAGTCTAGCTCGTCGCTACCCCTTGATTTTTATCAAGGGGTCAGCACTCATCATAAAGTGTTTTTTTTTACCCTCGATTATCTGTCAAGACAGGTAATGGGGAGTGAGAAAAAACGCAAGAAACAACGATATAAGAAGAAAACAAAACTTTTTCATGAAAAAATGGATATTAATTGAAAAGTCTTGTTTTTTTTGGTAGTGTTAGTTAGAAATTAGTCAATCAAAGGAGTCAATATGAAACCGATTATTGAATTAAATCACCTTACTTTTAGATATCAAAAAACAGATGCGCGTCCGGCTTTAAAGGACGTTTCACTTTCAATCTACCCAGGAGAATGGGTGGCCATTATTGGCCATAACGGTTCTGGGAAATCAACTTTAGCTAAAACGATTAATGGTTTGCTCGCACCAGAAACAGGGACCGTCAAAGTCGGCGATTATACGTTAAGTGAAGCGGATTTGTGGTCGATTCGTCATATGGTCGGAATGGTCTTTCAAAACCCTGATAACCAATTCGTGGGGGCAACAGTTGAAGATGACGTGGCCTTTGGTCTAGAAAACCAAGGGATTCCACGTGAAGAAATGCTTGTTCGTGTAAAAGAGGCCTTGGAACAAGTACGGATGGATACTTTTTTAACAAAAGAACCTGCGCGCTTATCTGGCGGTCAAAAACAACGCGTGGCCATTGCTGGCGTAGTCGCTCTACGTCCAGATATCATTATTTTAGATGAGGCAACCAGTATGCTTGACCCAGAAGGTCGAGCAGAAGTGATTGCGACGATCAAAAAAATTAAAGAAGAAAATAATTTAACCGTGCTATCAATCACGCATGATATTGATGAAGCGGCCAATGCCAATCGGGTTTTAGTGATGCGTCAAGGAGAACTAATTGATGAAGGTACACCGGAAAAAATCTTTTCTGCCGGTCCAAAATTAGTCGAGCTCGGTCTTGATCTGCCTTTTCCTGAAAAACTAAAGTATTCTTTAAAAGAAAAAGGCGTGGAAGTACCCATGGAGTATTTAACTGAAGAAGGGATGGTGGAATGGCTGTGGACATCCGCTTTGAACAAGTAGATTTTACTTATCAACCAAATTCACCGTTTGAACAACGTGTTTTACATGAGATGAACTTGACCATCAAAGCAGGCTCTTATACGGCTATCGTTGGTCATACAGGCAGTGGTAAGTCGACCTTGTTGCAACACCTCAACGCATTATTAAAACCAACTAGCGGTAAAGTTTTTATCGGTGATCGGGTCATTACGCCAGAAACGAACAATAAAAATTTAAAACCAATTCGCCAAAAAGTGGGCATTGTCTTTCAATTTCCAGAGGCGCAATTATTTGAAGAAACCGTTGAAAAAGATATTGCTTTTGGACCCAAAAATTTTGGTGTCTCAGAAGAAGCTGCTAATCAGTTAGCCGCCAAAACCTTAAAAATGGTCGGCTTAGATGAAAGTTACCTTGAACGTTCACCATTTGATCTATCTGGGGGCCAAATGCGTCGTGTGGCGATTGCGGGCGTTTTAGCAATGGAGCCTGAAATTTTAGTTTTAGATGAACCAACAGCTGGTTTAGATCCGCAAGGACGCAAGGAAATGATGGAAATGTTCCATCGTTTGCATCAAGAAAATAAAATGACGATTGTCTTAGTGACACACTTAATGGACGATGTGGCGGATTACGCTGATTTTGTCTATGTCCTAGAAAAAGGCCGCCTTGTAAAAGAAGGCAGTCCACGAGAAGTCTTTCAAGACGTTGAGTGGCTACAGGAAAGACAACTTGGTGTTCCGACGGCAACGGCCTTTGCCCAAAAACTGGTCGAGCGGGGTTTTCAATTTGCGACCTTGCCTTTAACTTCCCAAGAATTAGCCGAAACACTCATTGCTAAAGGAGGACTAGGCCAATGATGAATAAATTAATTTTAGGTCGTTATTTACCAGGGGATTCCTTGATTCACCGTTTGGACCCCCGAGCAAAATTAATCGGCGCCTTTTATTTTATTGGCATTATTTTTCTAGCGAATAACTGGCAAACGTATTTATTGTTAGGACTCTTTACGCTTTTTTGTTTACTCTTATCAAAAATTGATTTTGGCTTCTTTTTAAAAGGGGTCAAACCAATGATCTGGTTAATTTTATTTACCGTCGCTTTGCAAATTTTCTTTACGGGTGGTGGTGAAGTGTATTGGAAATGGGGCATTTTGCAGTTAACGGAACTGGGCATTCAAAATGGGCTTTTTATTTTCTGTCGTTTTGTCTTAATTATCTTTATGTCAACCTTATTGACGTTAACGACCGCGCCTTTATCTTTATCGGATGCGATTGAGTATTTACTTCGTCCCTTAAAACCATTGAAAGTACCGGTACACGAAATTTCTTTAATGCTTTCAATTGCCTTACGTTTTGTGCCGACCTTGATGGATGAAACAGAAAAAATTATGAATGCTCAACGTGCGCGGGGCGTTGATTTTGGTGAAGGAAACTTAGTCCAAAAAATGAAAGCTGTCATTCCCTTGTTAATTCCACTATTTGTAAGTAGCTTCAATCGAGCGGACGACTTAGCGACGGCGATGGAAGCACGTGGCTATCAAGGTGGCGAAGGACGAACAAAATACCGCGTCTTGCATTGGCGCTTGACGGATACGCTGAGCCTGATTGCTTTTGCGCTCGTGACCGTAGCCTTAGTTTATTTAAGAACATAAGAGGAAAAAAGCGAGCCGTCAAGACTCGCTTTTTACTCGTCGAAAGACTAGATTTGAAAGGAAAGAATAAATGGTTCGATATAAAGCAATTATTTCTTATGATGGGACGAATTTTTTTGGCTTTCAACGCCAATTAAAAGGTCGGACCGTTCAAGGAGAATTAGAAAAAACATTAAGCAAAATGGCGAATCAGCCGATTGAAATTCACGGTTCCGGCCGTACCGATGCCGGTGTTCATGCAATCGGACAAGTCATCCACTTTGACTTTCCCTATGAGCGTCCACTTGAACGGATGCGCTTTGGCCTAGATACCCAAACGCCAGATGATATTGCCTGTCGTCAAGTTGAAATCGTGGCCGATGACTTTCATGCGCGTTATTTAGCAACTGGGAAGACCTATGAGTTTCGGGTGGATATCGGCAAGCCCCGCAGCCCCTTTCGTCGTTATTATGCAAGTTATTACCCTTATCGCGTCGATGTGGCTAAAATGCAAGAAGCCTTACCGAGTTTATTAGGCACCCATGATTTTACCTCGTTTTGTGCTTCAGGTAGTTCGGTGACAGACAAAATCCGGACCATTGAGGTCGCAAATTTAACGGTGAGTCCAGATGGTGAGGAATTGATTTTTACTTTCAGTGGCGATGGTTTTTTATATAAAATGATTCGCATTTTGGTTGGCACCTTGTTAAAAATCGGTAATGGTCGAATGCCAGTCGATGCGATTCCTAAGATTATTGCTGGCAAAGACCGCAATTTAGCCGGACCAACCGCGCACCCAGAAGGACTGTATTTGAAAGAAGTTCGGTACGATAAATAAAATCAAAAAGAGCCCGTGACGTGCGTCACGAGCTCTTTTTACTACGGGCTAGTAGGAGTCACTTCTTTAAGAAGCAAACCGAAAACAACCAAAATTTGAAGCGCCACTTCCGGTTTTTCCTGCTGATTGCTTGAAGTTGAACACGTCTGTCACGCCCTTTTTTTCTTGGTCATTTTTTGCCAGAAAATAAAAAGTCCAATGCAAAGGAAGAATAAAGTGAGTCCAAGGCCAAATCCTTGTGGCATGAAGGTGAAGAGAATTTCATTGTCACCAGCTGCAAGTGGGATACTGACAAAGGCTCCTTGGAATGCTTCAATTGGAACTGTTTGGCCGTTTACTTTGGCTTTCCACCCTTTATCGTAGGGAATGGTGGTAATCAGTTGTTGCTCTTTTGTGAGGGTGACCTGGCCTTTAGCAGTCCGATTTCCGACAGTTAAGTTAAGACCTTGTTGTTTTAGTTGATCGATTGCTCGTTGATAAGCTTGCGTATTTAAGGTTAAAACTTGCGGATTTTGGAAGCTAACTTCTTTCGTGCCATAAAAACTAGCGGTAAACTCAAAAGTTGTTTCTTCCGGATAGTAACCTAAAGGATAGTACTGCCCATTAATGTTGATTTGAGTTTTGCGTTGTTCCCCATTTACGGTAATCGTGACCGTTGAGCTTTCTAATTGATTGAAGTCACTTGGATAAAGACTCAAATAAGCTTGGCTGTTGGCTGGAACAGTGACCTTCCAAGTGATGTCTTTGGCAAGATTTGGTTCAATTTCACTCAAGTTTGTTTGATTGCCAGCATTTGTTAGCGTAAGGTTACTTGAACGAGTCATTGTAATTGGTTGAAAAGTAAAAAACTGCTCCTGAAGTCCAGTTAAGCCATTGATTAAGTTTGTTTGGTTCCCTAAGTTATCATTTTCAAAAGTTTCAATGGCAAAGCTGTCGGAATTTGCTAAAAAGGCAAGTGGCAAGGCATTTTGATTTTCATAAAGCTGATAGTCACCTGCTTGGCCAATTTTTTGATAACCATATTTATGAACGTCTTGCTTTGAAAGGTTGTATCGAATGCCAGTAAAAGCATCCATTAGCAAGGTGTTGTTTGGATAACGAATATTTAAATTGGTTCCTCTTGAACGAAAACCAAGTTTGTTTAAATAGCTAGATGAGTTTCGATTCCGAATGGAAGAAAACAAACTAATCCCGCTATAACCATAATTCAACCCATCATTGGCTGAAACAGGATCAAGGTTTTCTAAACGGAAAAATTCTTCAGTTGCTTGATTGGCTTGAGTCACTAGCGTTTGGATGTCTTTAGCCGGTACGGTATAAAGACTCCGCGAGGCATAATTCCAATCATTTAAAATGCCTTGGGTCATGCCGTACGTATTTAAGCCCATTTCAAAAGCGACAAAGATTAAGAGGAAACGACTAAAGCGTGCGAAGTTAAATAATTTTAATTGATAAAAAGCAAAGAGTAGTAAATAAACGATTAAAAAGACAATCGTTAAAATAAACGAAGGAATGGTTAAGTAGGTATAGTGGTCTTTTGGAATGAGACCATAGGCTAAACTAAATAAAACAATCCAAGTTAAAGTGATGCCTAAAAAAGTACCTTGGTCATTAAATTTAAAGTGTTCCCAACCATAACCGGCTAGCATCACGATTAAAAACGAGAGCAAAAAGGCATAGCGGAATAAAAACATATTTGGTGCATGCATCCCGTGCCAAAATAAATTAAGTGGGACAAGATAAAAGCTCGCAATGAGGATTGCAAATAAGCTCAAATTCAGCAGTTTTTCTTTTAAAGGCACGGCTTTCGCCACAAAATAAAGCAAAGCAAAAGTGAGTGGTAACAACCCAACATAAATAAAAGGAATCGAACCATATTTGGTTGTATCGTAAACCCCAATCATGTTTTTAACAAAAAAATCAAGAAAGCTCGTTGCTTCTGTTTTGAGTTTGGTGACTTCACTTAAAACTTCACCATTTGAGCGCAAGTCTAAAAACATCGGTAAAATCATAACCATGGACGCCCCGCCTGCTAAAAAAGACGTTCCTAAATAAGGAAAGATGCGGGTTTTGTAACTGGACCAGTGGGCAAAAACGCGGGTGAAAAAATATAAAAAAGAGAAGACCCCAATCATAAAACCCATGTAATAATTGGATAAAAATAAAAGCAAATAGCTAACAAATAACAATACCGGTTTTTGCTTTTGCAGTAAACGATCAATTCCCCAGATGACTAAAGGAAAATAAATCAAGGCATCTAGCCACATCACGAGTTCGGAGTGAGCCGTTGCAAAAGACATTAGTGCGTAACAAACGGCTAAGGTGACTTGGTGCCAAGGGGCAATTTTAAAGGTATGTTTCGCATAAAACCAAAAGGCAAGGCCGGCACTACCCAGTTTAAGTAAAGTCAAAAAATAAAGCGCATCGGGCATCCACTGATTGGGGAAAAAGAGAACGAGTGGCGTAAAAAAACCGCCTAAGTAGTAAGAGATTAACGCCCAATAATTTAAACCTAAAGAAGCATTCCAGGTGTAAAAAAGACTTTGTTTTCCCAATAGCGCATTTCTGAAACTGGCATGGAAATTCGAAAATTGGGAAAAAGCATCGCTGGCTAAGACGCTGCGACTACTCCCAGGATAAATTCCCATCGCTAGATAAACCAGTGCCATCACGCTAAAAGGAATCAAAAAACTAGCGAGTAAATAGGTTTTGTTTTCTTTTATAAATTGTTGAATTTTTTGCAAAAAAAGACCTCCTTCAAATCAATCTTTCTCTTTTCACTATTTTACCATAGGAAAAAGCAAAGAAAGGAAGAAAAAAAATATTCCCGCATTTTCATCTGAGACCACTTTTTTATTTAATAGAATCAAGCCAGTTATCCAAGGGTTATTTTTGAGCGTTTAGCGCTTGTTATGTTTAGTGCGCCAAGATCATCTTTTTCAGTGCTGCTAGCAAGAGAGTCTCAATTTTTTTCTACCAATATAAAATACTTATAGCCAAAAAAACTTGTTCGTGTTGGTTTTTAAGCAAAATCATTTTCATAAAAAAAAGCAGCTTTTTTTCAAGAATCAACCAGATTCCTTGGAAAAAGCTACTTTTTAGACAAACAAAAAACCGCTTCTTGACAGAAACGGTTGTCAATGTCGTATAAAATTAAACGCGTTCGATTTTACCTGATTTCAAAGCACGAGTTGACACCCAAACTTTTTTAGGTGTGCCGTCGATCATCACACGAACTTTTTGTAAGTTAGGTTTAACAATACGTTTTGAAGCGTTCATTGCGTGAGAGCGGTTGTTCCCAGATGTAGTTTTACGACCAGTGAAGTAACAAACTTTAGCCATTATTGATTTCCTCCTTTGCCTTGATAGTGGAGCCAATTTTTTAAGCTCATACTAAAATAACTTACCATAAAAGCTTTCAATTTGCAAGCTTCTTTCTACTTTTTGGCTGGCCTTTTTTAGAAAGTAAGGGGGAATTTAACCCTTATTTGCTAAATAATTAAGTTAAATAAAAGAAAACGCAAGGACTCCTTCTTTTATTTAATCTAGCGCTATGTTAAAATATTAGAGATAGAAATAAGACCATTTGTCTGTTAAGGAGGCTATTATTTATGGCAGTTAAAATTCAAACATCATCTGGCTTAATTGAAATTTCAAATGAAGTCATTGCAACGGTTGTCGGCGGTGCAGCGACAGATGTATTCGGCATTGTTGGCATGGCAAGTAAAAACCAAATCAAAGATAATATCAATGAAATTTTACGTAAAGAAAACTATGCTCGCGGCGTTGTCGTTCGTCAAGAAGAAAATGAGATCTCAGTTGATGTCTATACAATCGTAAGTTATGGAACGAAAATTTCAGAAGTTTCTCGCAACGTACAAGAAAAAGTGAAGTATAATTTAGAGTCAATGTTAGGCGTGGCCGCAAACTCAGTGAATATTTTTGTTCAAGGCGTGCGAGTATTGCCAGACTAAGGGCAGACTGCGAAAAAAGCAGTGGATTGTTAAGGAGGATTTATAAGTGGAAGTCACAAATATTCGGGCAGGTCAGTTCCAAGAAATGGTTCAAGCCGGCGCCAATCGTTTACAAGAACATGCAGAGTTTGTTAACTCGCTAAATGTTTTTCCGGTTCCAGATGGAGATACCGGAACGAATATGAATTTATCAATGATTAGTGGAGCCAAGGCGGTCAGTGATTCAACGAGTGAAAAAGTTGGTGAATTAGCCAATCATTTATCAAAAGGGTTATTGATGGGCGCACGTGGTAATTCTGGGGTTATTTTATCTCAGTTATTCCGTGGATTTGCCAAACAAATTCTTGAAGTTGAAACCTTGAACGCCAAAGATTTAGCGGCAGCCTTTACCCATGGGGTAGAAACAGCCTATAAAGCCGTTATGAAACCGGTCGAAGGCACCATTTTAACGGTTGCTCGCGTTGGTGCAGAACATGGCGAGAAAAAAGCGGCGGAAAGTGCGGACTGTGTTGCGGTCATGACAGCAGTTGTCAAAGGGGCCAAAAGAGCCTTAGATAAAACGCCGGATATGTTACCTGTCTTAAAAGAAGTCGGCGTAGTTGATAGTGGCGGTCAAGGACTTTTATTTATTTACGAAGGTTTTTTAAGTGTCTTAAATGGTGAATATATCCCAGAAAGCCACTTTGAGACACCGGCAGAAATGGATGAAATGATCAATGCCGAACACCATCGGAGTGTCCAAGGTCAACTCGCAACAGAAGATATTACTTTTGGTTACTGTACAGAAATCATGGTGAAAATCGGTGAAGGTCCAACAGTGGATAGTGAATTTGATTATGATACTTTTCGTAACTACTTAAACGAGTTAGGCGATTCCTTGCTTGTTGTAAACGACGATGAAATCATTAAAGTGCACGTGCATACTGAACACCCAGGTGAAGTGATGAATTATGGTCAGAAATTTGGTTCACTGGTGAAAGTCAAAGTCGACAATATGCGTTTGCAACACGAAAGTCTTTTAGAACATGACGCGGCCCCTGTCAAAAAGTCACGCGTTCCATATGGCATTATTGCCATTGCAGCGGGGAGTGGTGTCCAAGAATTATTCAAGAGTCTGGGCGCAAACTATGTGATTAGTGGCGGTCAAACGATGAATCCAAGTACCGAAGATATTTTAAAAGCGATTGAAGAAGTCAATGCCGAGCAAGTGATTTTATTGCCAAACAATAAAAATATCTTCATGGCAGCCGATCAAGCCGCGGAAGTAGCCAAGATTCCGGTGGTAGTTGTTCCAAGTAAGACGATTTCCCAAGGGATGACCGCGATGCTTGCCTTCAACGCGCAACTCGATTTAAGAGAAAATCAAACCGCAATGATTGAAATGCTGGCTAGTGTTGTCAGCGGATCAATTACGCATGCGATTCGTGATACGACGATTGATGGACTAGCGATTGCAGAGGGTGATTTTTTAGGCATGGTTGATGGTAAAATTGTTGTGTCGAAAAAAGATTTGCTAGAAGTCGCTCTTGAAACGCTCGAGCAAATGATTGATGAAGAAACAGAAATTGTGACGATCATCATCGGCGAAGAAGGTTCACAAGAAGAAGCAGAAAAGATGGAAGATGCTTTACTTGCAATGAACGATGAATTAGAAATCGAAATTCATATGGGTGACCAACCCGTTTACCCATACTTATTTGCAGCAGAATAAGAATCAAAAGACTTGGGCAAACCACCTGTTTGCCCAAGTTTTTTTGAGTAGTGGCTTGGTTTAATCGAGCTAGCGTTCGTGAGGGAATACTTTTACCAAGCTTCTATCTAAAATATAAAATCAAAAAAATAATCAAGATTTTAAACGACTCTGATGCCAAAGTTACTTTATCGATTAATTGGTATATATACCTCGTTAAATAATACTTAGTTAATCGATAATCGTCACTTATCATTTTTCAAAGAAAGGGATGAACCAAGTGAATTTAAAAGACTCAATTTGCCAATTAAGTGGTGTCGGGGATAAAAGAGCAGAGAATTTAGCGACTTTAGGTATTGAAAGGCTCGAAGATTTGCTTAGTTATTATCCTTTTCGCTATGAAGACATTCAAGAACGACAGTTAAATGAAATTTTAGACCAAGAAAAAGTGACTTTAAAAGGCACGGTTGTTTCGCCAGCAGTTTTAAGCCGGTTTGGTTATAAAAAATCACGGCTACAATTTCGAATGATGCAAGGTCATGATGTCTTTGCGGTCTCTTTTTTTAATCAACCGTATTTAAAAGACAAGGTAAATGTTTCTGAAGAAATTGCGGTGTACGGCAAATGGGATGCCAAGCGTAAAAGTTTAACTGGAATGAAAATATTAGGCGCGCAACAAGAAGAAGAATTTGCCCCGATTTATCATGTGAATAAAATTGTGCGCCAAAATACCTTAATTCAATTAATTAAACAAGGGTTTGAACAATATTATCCGGTGATTGAAGAAAATCTACCATTTTCTTTATTGGAGAAGTACCGGCTACTTTCACGCCAAGAAGCGATGTATGCGATGCATTTTCCTAAAAGTGCCCAAGAACACCATCAAGCCAAACGGCGAGTGGTGTTCGAGGAATTTTTCCTTTTTCAAATGGCATTGCAAGGCTTAAAGCAAAAAGAACGAGCAGAAGTGAATGGTTTAGCTGTTAATTATGACATCCAAGCTTTAAAAGCTTTTACCCAAAGTTTACCCTTTGAATTAACCCAAGCGCAAAAAAGAGTGACCAATGAAATTTGCCGCGATTTAAAAAGCCCGAATCATATGCATCGCCTGTTGCAAGGAGACGTTGGGAGTGGGAAAACCGTTGTAGCTGCCATCGCCCTTTACGCAACGGTAACGGCAGGCTTTCAAGGCGCTTTAATGGTACCAACTGAAATCTTAGCGCAACAACACATGGAAAGTTTTATGCAGTTGTTTACGCAAACACCAGTTAAAGTCGCTTTATTAACGGGTTCAACTAAAACGAAAGAACGTCGAGAAATTTTGGCACAATTAGCCTCTGGCGAACTCGATGTGTTAGTTGGGACGCATGCCCTCATCCAAGAAGACGTCAATTTTAACCGACTTGGTTTGGTCATTACGGATGAGCAACATCGCTTTGGCGTGAATCAGCGGAAAGTTTTGCGTGAAAAAGGCTTAAAACCAGACGTGTTATTTATGACCGCGACACCAATCCCTCGGACACTGGCGATTACCGCTTATGGCGAAATGGACGTGTCAATCATTGACGAATTACCAGCCGGAAGAATTCCAGTTGAAACACGCTGGATTCGTCCGCAACAACTCGAGCAAGTATTAACCAGTTGTCAGGTAGAATTAGCTAAGGGACACCAAATGTATGTTATTTGTCCTTTAATCGAAGAGTCTGAAATGTTAGATGTTCAAAATGCCGTCGCTGTTTTTGAAGAGTTGCAAGCTTTTTATGCACCTAAATATCAAGTGAGCTTACTACACGGTAAAATGAAAAATCAAGAAAAAGAAGAAATCATGGCCGCTTTTAAGCAAAATCAAAGCCAAATTTTAGTGTCAACGACCGTCATTGAAGTCGGGGTAAACGTCCCAAATGCCACGATGATGCTCATTATTGATGCGGATCGGTTCGGTTTAGCCCAATTACACCAATTGCGCGGACGGGTCGGACGTGGGGTCGCTGCTTCGACGTGCATTTTAGTGGCGAATCCTAAAAATGAGGTCGGTAAAAAACGGATGCAAGTTATGACCGAAACGACCAATGGCTTTGTCGTCAGTGAAAAAGATTTGGAACTTCGTGGACCGGGGGAGGTTTTCGGTAGTCGTCAATCGGGCTTGCCAGAATTTGTCACGGCGGACTTAGTCGCAGACGGTCATATATTAGAAGTGGCTAAAACTGAAGCAGAAAATATTTGGCAAAAAAAGAATTGGGTGGTTTTACCCGATTACGCTCCTTTAGTGACTTATTTGCAAGAGCAACAAGCACAAAAGGCATTTTTTGATTAAGTAAAATATGCTATACTGTGAGAGCCAAAAAAGAAAGGAAGTGCCTAGCACCATGAAAATTGCGGTTGATGCAATGGGAGGCGACCATGCTCCTCAAGCAATTGTTGAAGGAGTCATGCTTGCTAGAAAAGAGTTTCCGGAAATTGAATTTCAACTTTATGGAAACGAAACACAAATAAAAACGTATTTAAGCGATGAGACAAACATTCAAATTATCCACACCGACGAAAAAATTAATAGTGATGATGAACCCGTCAAAGCCATCCGGCGGAAAAAACAAGCGTCCATGGTTTTAGCCGCGCAAGCAGTAAAAAATGGTGAAGCGGATGCGATTTTTTCTGCAGGCAATACCGGAGCTTTACTGGCGGCCGGGCTGTTCATTGTTGGACGCATTAAAGGCATTGAACGTCCGGGTTTGCTTTCAACGATGCCAGTGATGGGACAAGCAACGGGCTTTGACATGCTAGACTTAGGGGCAAATGCTGATAATAAAGCCGAGCACTTATTGCAATATGCCATTTTAGGTTCTTTTTATGCCGCCAATGTTCGGGGCGTAAAAAAACCACGAGTTGGTCTCTTAAATAACGGGACCGAAGAAACAAAAGGCAGTGAATTAACGAAAAAAACCTTTGAACTTTTATCCAATGAACCAAGCATTCACTTTATCGGAAATGTTGAAGCCCGTGATTTGTTAAACGGCGTGGCCGATGTGGTTGTAACAGACGGCTTCACTGGGAATGCGGTCTTAAAATCAATCGAAGGAACGGCCTTAAATATCGTGAGTCTATTAAAACAATCGATTCTTGATTCTGGCTTAAAAGGCAAAATCGGTGCTTTGTTATTAAAAGATGCCTTAAAAGGTTTGAAAAATGAAATGGATTACGCCAAATACGGTGGAGCGGTTTTATTTGGTTTAAAAGCCCCAGTGGTAAAAACCCACGGGTCAACGGGACCAGAAGCGGTCGCAACAACGATTCGTCAAATCCATACGATGCTAGAAACCAAGGTGGTTGAAAAGTTAGTGACCGAATTTGAGCAAAAAACAGCAGAATAACGCCTTTACTTTGACGTGAAACTGTCATGAATGTTACAAAGACGAAAAAAAGCTAGACAAAAATGAAATATATCGCTAAAATTGGAATAGCTTATTTTTAAATCTTGTCAAAAACCGTGGAGGTGAATGTAATTGACGCGTGAAGAGGTATTTGCAAAAGTAGCGACAGTAATCGCCAATCATTTTGAAATAGATGCGGA
>CAYNOA010000028.1:0-14047 GCA_964398695.1 uncultured Enterococcus sp.
GAAATAATTTTTGGGTTAAAAAAACGGTTAGGAATTCTTTTAACTCCTAGCCGTTTTTTTAATAGGAGTTTCCTTAGATAGATTGGAGCCTAGTTACTGGCTATTTTTTTCTATCAAACAAATTTAATTTCCAATTAGTAATGCATCATAGAGCGCTTGAGTTTGTTGTGGTTGTTTATTTGTATAATAATAGGTTTTGTCTTTGGTTTTAATGACAAGGATTGGACTTGAATGAAAATCAACGAGCACATAGCTTTTTTGATTGTTTATCGTAAAATTACCCACCGCGTAATTATTGGTAGCCATACCAAAATTTTTAACCATTGGTGAAGGCAGTTCCTCAATGAGGGAGATTGCTTTGATTGTTTCTTTATCAATGGTTGCGCTCGGAACAAAAGGAGCGGAAAAAGTCAGAGTGGTGTCCGTTTGCTTGGCTTGAAAAGGATTCAAAGAAAAGTCATATAAGTAAGTTGGAATTAACGTGAAAATAATGGTAGCAGCAAGTAAAAGAGTAATCAAAGTCATGATGATTTTTCCAACGAGGTGACCTAAATTGATTCCAATATTTAACCCTATCCGATCAGGCACAAACAAACGGGGATCATTTGGATTATAGTAAACACCATATTGCCAATACTCATCTTCACCAGTGTAACGATAGCTAGTGGTTTGTGCTAGGAGTCGATCTTGTTTTTTACGGAGTTGCAATAATAAAAATAGCGTTACAAAAATAACAGCAAGTAAGAGCCCGATTTGTAGAACAATCAGAAGCGTTGAGATTGGACCCGCAATCAAACTACTAAAAAGTGGCAGAAATAGTAGTGGAATAAATAACCAATTCATTAAAACAGTGACAAGTGACCAATATCTTTTGGTTAAGTGGTTGTATTCCTCATTGATTTTTTGTTCGTTAGTTAAAGGTTTGACCGGAAAACGACCAATATAATAATAATTAAGGAGCATTAAAATAAAAAAGAAAAGATAGGTTCCGCTTAAAATACTCGTTGTCGTAAAATTGGAAATTTTATAAGTATACCAGCCAAGTCCTAAAACGAGTGGAATTGGCAAAAATAGCCATTGAAGGGAAAGCATCTTTTTATTTTTTTGCACGATTAAAGTCGTATCAATGAGTTTTGGCTCTGTGACAGGTTCCCAAGCTTGCTTGATGAGGAGTTGTTTCATTTCTCGAATATAAGCAAGCTTACAATAAAATTGTCCACCGATGTTTAAAAACAAAAGAAGCCAAAATAAAGTCAATTGGATGGATTCATAAGAAATAAAATAAATCAGTAGACTAAAAAGACTAATCGCAAAGGCATTTTTCCACAATTGCTGACGATAACGTTTTGCTAAAGACTGGACTTCTTTATGCGTAATCCCTTCTTTTGGAAGGGTATTTTCAAGAATAATTTGTTGATGTGGTTTTCCAGCTAAACCGAGCGTATAAGCTTGCAAAAAATTCGTAAAAATAAGTGTGGCGCTTAAAATTAAATTCATGTGAAAGAATCCCTTTCTTGATTAAATTCAGCCATTATTTGAGTAATCTCATCGAAAAGTTTTGATTGTTTATCGCTGCGTAAATGACCAATGGCTAGAGTGAAGGCTAATTGTTGAAGATAAGCTTTTTTTTCTTCAACTGAAAATAGCGGTACTTGGGCAATGACGGTTCCTTTGCGACCATCCGTCACTAGATAGCCATCCTCGCTTAATAAGCGGTAAGCTTTCGAGACGGTCATTGGATTAATTCCTAATTCATCGCTTAATTGACGAACGGAAGGTAAAAGCTCACCGAGTTGAATTTTGTTTTGGGCTATTCCTAAAATAATTTGTTCTTGAATTTGTTTATAGATGGCCTGAGTACTTTGGGGATTTATTTCGAAAATCACGTGATTACCTCCTTTGTATTACGAACTATAATACAAAGGAGTGTGAAAGTAAATAGAAATGTTTTACCAATCGTCAAAAGCTATCATTGTTTTTAAGCAAGTAGAAGAGTAGAATAAGAAGCATCTAGTGAAAAGGAGAATCAAAGAATGACAGAAATTACAAAAGACTTAACCAATCAATTTGCAAAAAAATTCGGTCAAGATGGTAAAAAAATAGCCATTCAAAGAGCGGTTATAAAAAATGGAATCAAGGCTTCAGCTGAAAATATGAGTGCCGCGGTGAATAATCCCCCCGTGTTTTCAATCGACGTAACCACTGGACCAGTTAGTAATCAAAAACAATCTGGTCGTTGCTGGATGTTTGCTGCCTTGAATACTTTCCGTCACAAAATGCTTCAAAGTTTTAAATTAAAAGATTTCGAGCTTTCACAAAATTATACCTTTTTCTGGGATAAATACGAAAAAGCAAATTATTTTTACGAAAATATTATTGCGACAGCCGATCAAGAAAGAACGAGTCGTAAAGTCGCATTTTTACTACAAACACCACAACAAGATGGTGGTCAGTGGGATATGATTGTTTCAATCTTTCAAAAATACGGTGCGGTTCCAAAGGCTGTGATGCCAGAAAGCAGTAACTCTTCAAATTCAAGTGATATTAATAATTATTTAAATAAAAAATTAAGAAAAGACGCGATTGCTTTACGGACGTTCGTTGCAGATGGAAAAACGAGTGAAGAAATTCAAAAACTAAAAGAAGGTTTCTTACAAGAGATTTACAACTTTTTAGCCATTTCATTAGGGAATCCCCCAACAATTTTTGATTTTGAATACCGCGATGAAGACAAAAATTATCATATTGATCGTCAATTAAGCCCACAAACATTTTATGAAAAATATATTGGCGTAAATTTAGACAATTACGTTAGCATTATCAATGCGCCAACGCAAGACAAACCGTTTAACCGTTCTTATACAGTAGAGCTACTAGGAAACGTCGTTGGTGGGAAACAAGTGAAATATTTGAATGTTGATATGGAAACATTCAAAAAGCTAGCGATTGCGCAATTAGAGCAAGGAGAATCGATTTGGTTTGGTTGTGATGTCGGTCAATCTTCCATTCGCGATACAGGTATCATGGCAACAGAAGCATTTGATGTGAATGATGTCTTTGATCTAGATTTTGATATGACAAAAGCTCAACGTCTAGATTACGGTGAAAGTCTAATGACCCACGCAATGGTCTTAACGGGTGTCGATCTTGTCGATGGTCAATCAACAAAATGGAAAGTAGAAAATAGTTGGGGAGATCAGGTTGGCGATAAAGGCTTCTTTGTGGCGAGCGATGCTTGGATGGATGAATTTACTTATCAAATTGTCATTCGTAAAGATTTATTAACACCAGAACAAATAGCTGCATTTGAAGCAGATCCAATTGTTTTGGCACCATGGGATCCAATGGGCGCTTTAGCTTAAAGGTCCTTTGAGGAGTCGTTTCTTAGACTCCTCTTTTTTCAGGAGGGAAATAAAAAATGAGTATTAGCTACCAGATGTCACATGAAGTGGCCTATTATGAATGTGACGTCAATCAAACGATGACAATCTCAGCGATGGTCGCAGTGGCGATTCAAGCTTCTGAGAAACAAAGTGTCGCCTTAGAACGTGGCACTGATTTTGTTCATCAATTTGGCCTGACTTGGATTATTACTGATTACCAACTATTGATTGAACGCCTGCCTCGCTTAGGGGAAGTAATTCTTTTTAAAACACAAGCAACGGCCTATAATCGTTTCTTTTGCTATCGAAATTTTTGGTTAATCGATCAAGCCGGCAATGAAATCGTACGGATTGAAACGATTTTTGCGTTAATGAATCAAGCAACGCGCAAATTAAGTCGCGTGGTGGAAGAAATTATTGCCCCTTATCAATGTGAAAAGTCAACTAAAATTAAGCGTAGTCCGAATTTTTCCAGTTTAGAGAAAATCAAAAAAGAGCATTATCCGATTCAATTTTTTGAAATTGATGAAAATCAACATGTCAATAATGCGGTTTATTTCAATTGGCTAATGTCTCCTTTGGGGTTTGATTTCCTAACAAGCTATCAACCAGTGACCCTTCACGTCCGTTTTGAAAAAGAAGTTTTATATGGGGAAGAAGTGGCAAGCTGTTATGAAATTGATTCGTTTAAAGAGCAGATTCGGACAAAGCACGAAGTCGTCGTAAATGCACAAGTGGCTTGTCGCGGAGAAATTATTTGGCAAAAAAAAGAAGCGCGGTAACGAATAAGTGACCGCGCTTTTTTACGAACAAAGGTTGTGACAGACATCGCTACTTTCTTGAAGCAAAATACGTTGTCACAAGCTCTTCTTTTTAGAATAGGTAAAGAGACTTAATTTTCCATGAAACGTTTTAATTTTGGCTCCGTTAAATGTTGGTTATGTGCAATTAATAATTTGATTCGTGCTTTTTGACTATTAAGGCTGTCACAAAAAATGACTCCTAATTGATGGAGTTCTTTCCCCCCGCCTGCATAACTATAAACAGGATCAGCTACCCCATTAAAACATCTAGAAACTAAAACAATTGGAATTTTTTTGGCGAGCATTTGTTTAATTGGCTCAACCGTATCTGGTGGTAAATTACCGGCCCCTAGCGCTTCGATGATTAACCCATCAATTTTGGTATGGGTTAAAGCTTCAAGTAACTCTCCATGCATCCCAGCATAGGCTTTAACAATCGGGATAAACCCTTCAACTGCCGAGACATCTAGCCGTGAAGAAGGACGGATTTCTTGTAAAAATAAAATGCGACTTTTATTAATCAAGCCAATTGGTCCTAGTGTCGGCGTTCGGAAAGTGGCGACGTTCGTGGTGTGTGTTTTTGTAACGTATCGAGCCGAGTGAATTTCGTCGTTCATCACGACTAGCACGCCTTGATGTTTGGCTTCATCGGTGGCGGCCACGCGAATAGCACTGGCAAAGTTATAGAGTCCATCGCTGCCAAGCTCATTACTTGAACGCATCGCACCTGTAATGACAATCGGTAGTAAGTCCCCAATCGTTGTATCTAAAAAAAAAGCCGTTTCTTCGAGTGTATCCGTCCCATGTGTAATCACCACACTAGCAAAGCCTTGTGTGACCGCTAATTGAATGCGATTTTTTAATTGAAGCATCTCATCTGGTGTAATATGGGGGCTCGGTAAGTTGAAGATACTTTCAGAGTGAATTTGAACGTCAGTAGGAACGTTTATCGAAAAATCAAGTAATGGGTTTTTTTGATCCGGTTGGACGCCACCGGTTTTTTGATCTTCTTTCATGGCAATGGTGCCACCAGTATGTAAAACAAGGATATTTTTCAATTGATTCAAGCCTCCTTTTTTCAAAATAATCTCTTTCATTTTATCTAAAAGGAACCAGATTAGCAAATTAAATTATAAGGTTTACTCGATTATTTAAACTTGAATTTTTCAAAAGCAATTGCTATGATAAACATTATTGAGGAGGTGAGGTCTAATGATTCAGGCAATTTTTTTTGATATTGATGGGACATTATTGTCAAGCAACGGGCGGGTATCAAAAAGCACTAAAAAAGCCATTGCCCAAGCTCAAGCAAAAGGAATCTTATGTGGCGTCTCCTCTGGAAGAGGCCCTAGCAGCCTAAAAAGAATCGTCAAAGATTTAGATTTAGATATGTTTGTTACTTATAATGGGCAATATGTTTATACAAAAGAGCGCATCATTTATGCACGTCCTTTTGACAAAGAGGCGCTTACAGAAATTGTTAACTTTGCCAATCGAAAGTCGCGACAAATGGTCTTTGGCGCAGAAAAACACATCGATGGTAGTTTAACGATGAAAATTGGCGATTCTGCACTTGTGAGACGTCTCATCCGTTTTGTTCCTAGGCGTTTTCCAATCCGAAAAGTCAAATTATTGCTACAAAAATATAGTCCGAATCGCCGCAAAGATCGTTATTCAAAACTTGCGATTTTAAATGAACCAATTTATCAATGTATGATGTTTGGGGCAGAGTATGAAACACAAAAATTAATGAAAGCATTGCCTCATAGTGATTTGCAACGCTCAAATCCTTACACCGTTGATTTGGTACCTAAAGGTGGTTCAAAAGTTCGAGGGATTCAATTTTTTTTAGCAGATGCAGGTTTGACACTGGCGGAAACGATGGCGTTTGGTGATCATTTAAATGATATTGAAATGCTAAAAGTGGTTGGAATAGGGGTCGCGATGGGAAATGGCCAAGCAGAAACGAAGGCGATTGCCAATTACGTAACCGACAGTCATGATGCCGGTGGGATTGAAAAAGCATTGCGACATTTTAAAATTATTGAATAGAGGCATAGTATAGATGAAACCAAGTGAAATGGCTTCGGAGTTTCATCGGATTTTTGATCCGAATATTCCGAGTGAACCAACTGCTTTTGACCCCGAGTGGGCAAGTCAACGGGCAGGGTTTAAAATAGAAGAAATTATTGAGTTTTTATACGCGAGCGCTAAAGGCGATGTGGTTGTTTTTCAAAAAATGAAAAATACGTTGCAGCAAGCGATTGATCAGGCTTACGAAAAAATTGAACAAAAGCAAAAAATCGTCGAAAATCCTTTGGTTGATGAGGTCGATGCTTTAGTTGATCTATTATATTTTACTTATGGTTCATTTTCTTTGCTAGGGGTCGAGCCGGAACCGTTTATGCAAATTGTTCACGAGGCAAATATGGGAAAACTCTTTCCCGATGGTCAACCACGTTATGATGCACAAACGAATAAGGTTTTAAAACCGGCGAATTGGGAACAAGATTTTGCACCAGAAGCAAAAATTAAAGCCGAACTTGCTCGTCAAATAAAAGAAAAAAGAGAAAAACCGATTGGATAAAGCGAAAAGGCTACTCCAATCGGTTTTGTTTATTCAAAAAAAGTATAATAAAGACTGCGAATAGCTTCTTGTTCACGGTCTTTATGAATGCCAAACATAATACTTACTTCAGAAGAACCTTGGTTAATCATTTCTAAGTTGATATTTTTACGCGCTAAAGCAGCGGTGCTTTCAGCCATGCTCCCTACGCGGTGTTTCATCCCTTCACCCACAACCACCACAAGAGAAAGGTCATGTGTGATACGTAATTCATCGGGATCAATTTCATAGGCGATTTTTCTTAAGAGCTCTTCTTCTAGTTCGGGTGTTAATTGACGCGCGCGTAAAATAATCGAAAGATCATCAATTCCTGAAGGCATGTGTTCGTAATTTAAATTGAAATCACGTAAAATTTCTAAGACCCGTAAAGTAAAGCCAACTTCACGGTTCATTAAATATTTGCTTAAATAAATCATGGAAAAGCCTTCATCACTCGCGATTCCGACGACTGGTTTTTCCCAATTAGTGCGTTCAGTGGTAATCAATGTTCCTGGGTGCTCGGGGTTATTGGTGTTTTTAATGACAACAGGAATTTTTGCCTGGAAAGAAGGCATCAGTGCTTCTTCGTGGAAAACAGAGAATCCTGCATAAGCGAGTTCACGCATCTCGCGATAAGTAATTTCATCAATCGTTTCTGGGTGGTGAACAAAACCAGGATGTGCGGCGTAAATCCCATTTACGTCGGTAAAGTTCTCGTAAAGATCGGCTTTTATACCGGCAGCAACAATTGCCCCAGTAACGTCAGAACCACCACGTGAGAAGGTACAAATATTTCCTTCCATTGTGTAACCAAAGAATCCAGGAATGACTAAAATTTCTTGTGAATCACGCCATGGATAAATTTTAGCGTAGGCATTTCGAATCATTTGGGCGTTTTGTGGCTCGCTGGTGACAATAATCCCTAAATCTTTCGGATTGATATACTTTGCAGGCATTCCTTGGGCGTTTAAGATACTTGCAATTAATTTTGCGTTGCAATTTTCACCAGTTGCTAAAATAGCATCTAGAAAATAAGGATTATCCTCAATCGTTAGGTCATTTAACTGGGTTAAATTTTGGAGAATCTCATGAAGGACAGTCGTTTGATTGGGATAAGCGTTGGCAATATCTGCATAGCGTTGGTATATTTTTTTGATGATTTCATTTGTTGGGCGGTCAACGAGGCGCGCTTCATATAATTCAATTAAGAGATCAGTGACTTTTTTATCTTCCGGTGTGCGCTTGCCTGGTGCTGAAACGACGACAAATTTCCGGTCTGGATCGGTTTGAACAATTTTAAGTACTTTATCAATTTGGGTTGAAGAAGCTAAGGAACTTCCGCCGAATTTTATGACTTTCATTTTTAATCCCCTTCTTATCAATTTTTAATAGATTACCTTTAAATAAGGAATAATGCAAGGTTTTTCATAAAAATATGGAAAAATCCTTTCGTTTTTCGGAATGTTCGTTTTTTTATACAATCTTTTTTCAAAAAATAATATTTTTTTGAGGCTTCTTAGTGATTGCAGATTTTCTTTATGTTATAATTTACGGTAGATGTCTTTTAGCCAGATAATAAATAAATAAATAAACACTAAAAAAATTTAGTTCAAAATAAATACAAATGAATGCTGAAATAAAAATGGGGGAACATTTAAATGAGTAATCAAGTAATCATCGGGATTGTCATTGCGATTATTGTAGTGGTCGCTATCTTATACGGAGTTGGTTTTTTCATGCGACGGAAAAATCAAGAAAGATTGTCTATTCTAGAAAAACGCAAAGAAGATCTCTTTGATTTGCCAGTTATTGAAGAAGTGGATGAAGTAAAAAAAATGCACCTCGTGGGTCAAAGTCAAAATACATTTAGAGAGTGGAGTCAAAAATGGGCGGATCTGTCAACCAGTTCTTTTGCTGACTTGGAAAGCCAAATTTTTGAAGTTGAAAACTTAAATGAAACTTACCGGTTTATGAAAGCAAAAACAGCGGTTTCAGAAGCGGAAGAAATTATCTCTAATATGGAAGCGCAAGTAACAAAAATTCGCCAGGGTCTAAAAGAACTACGCGAAAGTGAAGAACGGAATTCTTTACAAGTTCAACGCGCATTAGATGTTTACGAAGAACTAAAAAAATCTTTACGTGAAAATGGTTCGGATTTCGGTCCGGCTTACGCCGAATTACAAAAACAAGTCAAAAACATTGAAATCGAATTTACCCAATTTGTCACCTTAAACACTTCGGGTGATCCAGTGGAAGCTCGTGAGGTTTTGGAAACCGCTGAAAAACACACTTACGAATTAGAATCAGTGATGAAGCAAATTCCAGCGATTTACGAAGAATTAAGCAAAACATTCCCTGCGCAATTAAAAGAAATTGAAGAAGGTTATAAAAAACTAGTTGCAGACAAATTTGTCTTCCCAGAAGAAAATTTTGCCAACGAGATCAAGCGCGTCGAACGTCGCGTGGAAAATTCAATGGCCGACTTAGCCAAAGCCGAAATTTCAGTCGTTGAAGTAGCTAATCGGGATACGGCGCAAGAAATTGATAGTTTATATACAACCATGGAAAGAGAAATCGAAGCGAAAAAATATGTCTTAAAAAATAAGCTAGTGGTTGAAGAATATATTAACCATTCAATGCGAAATAATCGTCAGTTATTAATTGAAATTGATCATACGACACAAAGTTATACGTTAAATCATAATGAACTAGGGCGTGTCAGAGGTTTCCAAACAGAAATCGATGAATTAACTCGCCAACATGGTGTAGTGGGACCACAACTTGAAAACCATGAAATTGCTTATTCTGAAGTACAAGCATTTTATAAAGAAGCTTATCAAATTTTAGACGATATTGAAGGTCAACAAGTTGAAATCGATGAATCTTTAAGAAGTCTACGAGAAGATGAAAAAATTGCACAAGAAAAAGTTGAACAATTTGAATTTCAATTACGTAACTTAAAACGCTATGTTGAAAAAAATCGTTTACCAGGTTTATCAGGTGACTATTTAGAATTCTTCTTCCTAGCAACCGATCGCGTTGAAGACTTAGCAAAATTATTAAATAAAATTCGCATTAATATGGAAGAAGTCAACAAGTTAGTTGCTATCTGTGAAGAAGAACTGACTTTATTAGATCGACGGACGAAAGAACTCGTAGACGCAGCGGCGTTAACTGAACAAATGATGCAATATGCGAACCGTTACCGTCACTCTCATCCAGATGTAAAAGCGGCCATCCAACATAGCTTAGTCTTGTTTAATCAAGAATATCGTTACCAAGACGCTTTAGATGAAATTGGGACTGCCTTAGAAAGAGTCGAACCAGGTTCCTTTAAACGGTTAGAGACTTTCTATTTTAATCATCGAGATTTAGTTTAAAAGCTGAAAACTATTTTGATTCTTTTTATTTGAAAGAGTCAAAATAGTTTTTTTACGTAAAAAAATTGAAAACTTGAAGGAAGCACTACAAATGAGTATAATGAAAAAGAATTTTAGAAAGGTAGGAAGAAAAAATGATTTATTTTGATCATAGTGCAACCTCACCGATTCTTCCCGAAGTTTTGCAAACTTATACGCAAACGAGTCAACGGATAATTGGCAATCCTTCTAGTCTACACGATTTAGGTACGCAGGCCAATCGACTTTTGCAACAAGCCCGTAAGCAAATTGCCGACTTACTAAATGCGACTCCTGAGGAAATTTTCTTTACGAGTGGGGGGACAGAAGGGGATAATTGGGTGTTAAAAGGCACCGCCCTTGAAAAAAAAGCGTATGGGAATCATTTAATTATCTCTGCAGTCGAACATCCGGCTGTTAGTGAAGCAGCAAAACAACTCGAAAAGTTCGGGTTTGAAGTCAGCGTAGTTCCAGTAAATGAAAAAGGAATCATTGATTTAGCGAAATTAAAAAATTTAATTCGCAAAGAAACGATTTTAGTTTCAATTATGGTCGTCAATAATGAAGTTGGCGCAATTCAACCCATTCAAGCGGTGAGTGAAATATTAACTGCGTATCCTAAAATTCATTTTCACGTGGATGCGGTGCAAGGAATCGGTCATGTACCAAGCCAAAGTTGGCTTACCTCACGAGTTGATTTTGCAACTTTTTCGGCTCATAAATTCCATGGGCCACGAGGAGTCGGCTTTATTTATTGGAAGAAAGGCCGTCGCTTAGCACCACTACTTAGTGGTGGTGGCCAAGAAAGCAATACACGTAGTGGCACCGAAAACTTACCCGCGATTGTGGGGATGGCTAAGGCGCTGCGTTTAGCTTTGGAGAAACAAAAACAAAATGAAAACCAAGTGGCGCAATTACGCAATTACCTATTTGAAGCGCTCAGACAATACCCCAAAGTAACGATTTTCTCTCAGAAAGAAAATTATGCCCCGCATATTCTTTGTTTTGGGATGAAAGAAATTCGAGGAGAAGTACTTGTTCATGCCTTGGAAGAAAAACAAATTTACGTTTCAACAACAAGTGCTTGTTCAAGTAAAAAACAACAAACAAGTAGTAGCTTACATGCAATGAATGTCCCTCATGATTTAGCAACAACGGCTGTTAGAATCAGTTTAGACACGAGTAATACGATGGCAGAAATCGAACAGTTTTTGGTTGTCTTTCATCATTTATATCAAAAATTTTCAAAAATTAACTAAGGAGAAATCAAGTGAAATATAGTGAAATTATGGTTCGATATGGCGAACTATCAACGAAAGGGAAAAATCGCAACACTTTTATTACCCGTTTAGCCTCTAACGTAAAGAAAAGTTTAGTAGATTTCCCCCATGTCAAAGTAAAAGCGGAAAGAGACCGTATGCATTTATTATTGAATGGTGAAGATAGCGATAAAATTATTCCATTATTACAAAAAATCTTTGGGATTCAAAACTTTTCTCCAAGTATTCGTGTTGAAAAAGACATTGAATTAATTAAAGCAAAAGCACAAGAAATGATGCGTGAAATTTATACTGGGAAAGAAACCTTCAAGATTACGGCCAAGCGTAGCGATCACGACTTTGAACAAAATAGTGATGAGTTAAACCAAACGCTAGGGAATGCGATTTTTGATGTTTTTCCTACAATCAAGGCACAGATGAAACAGCCTGATATTAACTTGCGACTTGAAATCCGGATGGATGGCGCTTATTTATCGTACGAAACGATTCAAGGGGCAGGTGGCTTACCTGTGGGAACGGCTGGAAAAGGAATGTTAATGTTATCTGGTGGAATTGATTCGCCCGTTGCTGGGTATTTTGCGATGAAACGTGGCGTCGAAATCGAAGCCGTTCACTTTGCTAGCCCACCTTATACTAGCGAACAAGCATTGCAAAAAGCCAAAGATTTAACGAAAAAATTAACGCCGTATGTTGGGAGTATTCAATTTATTGAAGTACCTTTTACAGAAATTCAAGAAGAAATCAAAAATCATGTTCCACAAGGGTATTGGATGACCATTACGCGTCGAATGATGTTACGTTTAACCGATCAAATCCGTGAGATGCGCAAAGGGCTCATTGTTATTAATGGGGAATCCCTTGGTCAAGTCGCTTCCCAAACCTTGCAAAGCATGGTCGCAATTAATGAAGTGACGAACACGCCAATTATTCGCCCCGTTGCAACAATGGATAAACTAGAAATTATTGAAGTCGCTCAAAAGATTGATACGTTTGAACTAGCCATTCAACCTTTTGAAGATTGTTGTACAATTTTTGCGCCACCGCAACCCAAAACCCGCCCGAATCTTGAAAAAGTTCATTTATATGAAGAAAGATTAGCAATTGCAGGGATGATTGAACGAGCCTTGGCTGGTTTAATTTTCACAGAAATAACCGCTGGACAAGAAGAAGAGTTTGCTGATTTTTTATAGAACTATTGTAAATTAACACACAAGGTTTAGAAACTAAAAATAATAAAAGATTGATTTCATCGAGATTATAGTGAGGAAATCAATCTTTTTATTTGTGAAAAACACACAATTGTCCTTGCCAGACGTCGACTTAAGTGATACAATCTATGTGAATGAATTAACAAAGAGGTGGACTGTGTGGAAATCAATGAATTAAAAAAGTTGCCACGTGCAACGGCAAAACGATTACCACTGTATCTTCGAAATTTAAAAGTGTTAGAAGCTAACGGTGTGACAAGAATTAAGTCAAAAGAATTCGCGGAAGTAACGCAAGTACCTTCTGCAACGATTCGGAGAGATTTTTCGTATTTAGGAGAATTGGGAAGAAGTGGGTATGGTTATGAAGTTCCGTTTTTAATTGAAGTTTTCAGTGAATTACTTGAAACGGATGAAGAAAAGCGAATTGCACTCGTTGGGATGGGAAATTTAGGAAAAGCCCTTTTGAAAAATAATTTTCGTCGAAACGCAAATTTAAATATCAATTGTGTGTTTGATAATAATCCTGAATTAATTGGTACAGCATTTGATGGATTTACGATTTATGGAATGGATCAGTTTGAAAAGATTGCGCAAGAAAACAATGTAAATGTCGCGATTACAACGGTACCTAGTCATAGTTCACAAGAAGCAATCGATACGATTGTTGATGCAGGAATTACCGCGATTTTAAATTTTGCACCAGATCGAGTAACGGTGCCATCTTATGTGAGTATTCGTTATATTGACTTGACGACGGAATTGTTAACTTTAATCTTTTTTGACAATCAACACCAACAAAACATTCCGACCTACGTTAAAAACTAGGCATCTTGACTTTCAAAAAGCTTCATTGTAGAATAAACCAAGACAATGAACAAGAAGAGTAACGAAATCGATGTTTATTAGAGAGAAAATCAAGTGCTGAAAGATTTTTAACAAAGATGAGTGAAGGTAGCTTGGGAGTCTTTGATTTGAAATAAGAGTAAAATCAAACGCGTCGTGACCGTTAAATCACGCTTTAAGAGGTAGAGTAAGTCTACAATTTAGGTGGTACCGCGTAATTTACGTCCTAAGATGCTTTGTCATCTTAGGACTTTTTTTATTTTTGAGGAGGAAGTTAAATGGCAAAAAAAGAGCTGTCAACGAAATACCAGCCGAGTGAAGTCGAAGCTGGTCGTTATGAAGAATGGTTACAAAAAGATTTATTTAAACCAAGTGGGGATAAGAAAGCGAAACCTTATTCAATTGTGATCCCACCACCAAATGTTACTGGTAAACTACATTTAGGTCATGCCTGGGATACGACCTTACAAGACATGATTATCCGTCAAAAAAGAATGCAAGGATACGATACGTTATGGTTACCAGGA
>CAYNOA010000029.1:0-6329 GCA_964398695.1 uncultured Enterococcus sp.
TGACACACCGTTTATTCGTAAAAGAGGGACTGTGACTTATTTTTGTCACAGCCCCGATTCTGATTATTATTTTTACTCATTTTGAGTCCATCAATACCATTTGACGAACAACCTTTTAAAGTCGGTGATTTTCTTTTTATCCGCGAATCGCCGTTTCTAAAGCAACGATCATCATTTCATTGAAAGTTGTTTGACGTTCTTGCGCACTGGTTTCTTCACCAGTCACCATGTGGTCACTCACGGTACAAATCGCTAAAGTGCGCACATTGAATTTTGCGCCTAAATAATATAAGATGGCGGCTTCCATTTCAACGCCTTTTACGCCATATTTGGCTAATTCAAAAGTTTCGTCCATATAGTCTTTATAGAAGCTATCTTCAGACAAGATATTCCCCACGTGGACGGTCATGTCTTTTTCAACCGCAATTTCATAAGCTGCTTTCATTAAATGAAAATCCGCAATGGGGGCAAAATCAAAATAAGCAAAGTTTTTCTTAATCATATTTGACGTGGTCACCGCGCCTTGAGCAATGACTAAGTCACGCACATGGACATCTCTTGAAAGTGCGCCACAGGTTCCGACACGAATCAAGGTTTTCACGCCATAAGATTGAATCAATTCATTAATATAAATCGACGCAGAAGGCATCCCCATCCCAGTGCCTTGGACACTAACGCGCACACCTTGATAGGTACCAGTAAAACCAAGCATCCCACGAACTTGGTTATAACAAACAGGATTGTCCAAAAAGGTCTCTGCAATGTATTTGGCCCGCAAGGGATCCCCTGGTAGTAAAACAATTTCAGCAATTTCGCCGGCTTTCGCCTCAATATGAACACTCATTTTTCTTGGCCTCCTTCATTATAATGCGGCTAACGTTTCTTTAATTAACTCTTTAAATTCTGCTTTAACGCGTTGAGTTGTTTCAACGACTTCTTCATGGTTTAAGTTGGCTTGCATGCCCGCTGCTAAGTTGGTAATACAAGAAATTCCTAAAACTTTTAGACCACTGTGGACCGCAACGATTACTTCCGGCACCGTTGACATCCCAACCGCATCCGCGCCAATTGTGCGGGCAAAACGAATTTCAGCTGGCGTTTCGTAAGTTGGACCGGAAAAGCCCATATAAACGCCTTCTTTTAAATGCAAATTTTTCGCTTCAGCAACTTTTTTCGCCGTTTCACGATAAGTTTGAGTATATGCTTGGCTCATATCGGGGAAACGTGGTCCCATTTCCTCTTCATTTTCGCCAATTAATGGATTGTCGCCCATAAAGTTAATTTGATCGGTAATTAACATTAAATCACCTGGAGTAAAACTCGTGTTCACACCCCCACAAGCATTCGTTACGATGACCGAGTGGGCGTCTAAAGCTTTCATCACTCGCACAGGATACGTCACAGTTTGCATTGAATGGCCTTCATAGTAATGGAAACGTCCTTGTAAAGCTAAAACTTTTTTACCCGATAAAATACCATAAACAAGCTGACCGGCGTGCCCAACAACCGTTGAAACAGGAAAATGAGGGATTTCATTATAGGGAATGACCACCGCTTCTTCAATTTCTTCGGCTAATTCGCCTAAACCTGAACCTAAAATTAAACCAAACTCAACTTCTTTCACTCCTTTGCTTTGAATAAAAGCAACTGTTTCTTGTAATTTTTCTTTTAATGACATGTGTTTGTCCTCCTATTTCAATAAATCTAAAAAGCTCTGACCATTTTCAGTAGCGGGCACTTGGAAATTCTCTGCAATTGTCGCAGAAATATCCGCAAAATGACCTTGTGGTAATTGCCCATGCTCTTGCATTTTTTTGCTATAGGCCAGCAGTGGCACGTATTCTCTCGTGTGATCGGTTCCTGGGAAGGTCGGATCATTGCCGTGATCGGCCGTAATCAGCAACAAATCGTCTTCAGCTAATGCTGCTAACAAGGCTGGAATCCGGCCATCAAAAGCTTCAATCGCTTGCCCATAACCTTCTACGTCGCGGCGATGGCCATAAACCGCATCAAAATCCACCAAGTTGGTAAAACTTAACCCGGTAAAATCTTTTTCCATAACTTTTAATAATTGATCGACGCCGTCCATGTTGTCTTTTGTGCGGACAAATTCGGTGATGCCTTGGCCATTAAATATATCATTAATTTTGCCGACCGCAATCACCGCTTTTCCGGCCTCTTTCAAGTAATCTAGCACGGTTTTACCAAATGGGTCAAGCGCGTAGTCATGACGATTACTCGTTCGTTTGAAATTGCCTGGTTCCCCTAAATATGGGCGGGCGATAATGCGGCCAATCATGTAGGGCTCATCTTTTGTAATTTCACGGACATATGCACAAATTCGATATAATTCTTCTAGTGGAATGACTTCTTCGTGCGCTGCAATTTGCAAGACTGGATCGGCTGAGGTGTAGACAATTAAATCCCCCGTTTCCATTTGATGTTTCCCGTAGTCATCCAAGACTTGCGTTCCCGAATAAGGTAAGTTACAAACAATTTTCCGACCAGAGAACACTTCAATTTGCTTTAATAGTTCCGCTGGAAAGCCTTCAGGAAACACACGAAAAGGTTTTTGAATATTTAAACCGGCAATTTCCCAGTGCCCCGTCATGGTATCTTTTCCAACTGAAACTTCTTCTAATTTAGTAGCATAACCTAGATGATTACAGACCGCTTCAACGCCTTTTAAGGGACGAATCGTACCTAAACCAAGTTGTTCAAAATGCGGAATTTTTAGCCCAGCGACTTCAGCAATATGTCCTAAGGTATCCGAACCGACATCATTAAAAGCCGCCGCATCCGGTGCTTCTCCAATTCCAACTGAATCCAAGACAATTAAATGTATGCGTTTAAACATCAAATCCCTACTTTCTAATTGATTTTTTTATAAAAAAGGGCGAGAAAAAGCGACGTTCTCCCTTAATCCCACCCTTTAATGCTTTATTTAGATTTAATATAATTTCGTCCGTTGGCTTTGGGCCCTGATGCTTGCCCTAAAAAGGCCACTAAAACGATAATCGTTAAGACGTATGGAGCAATTTGCAATAATACCGGTGGCACCGAAGAAATCACTGGTAATTGCGCGCCGATAATACTTAAACTTTGCGCAAAACCAAAGAACAAGGCGGCACCCATCGCACCGATTGGATTCCATTTTCCAAAAATCATCGCCGCCATCGAAATAAATCCTTGACCGACAATCGTTCCAACCGAGAAGTTACCAGAAATGGCTTGGGCAAAGACCGCACCACCCATTCCACCTAAAAGTCCAGAAATTAAGACCCCGGCATAACGGAAACGGTAAACGTTGATTCCAAGCGTATCGGCTGCTTGTGGGTTTTCCCCAACTGAGCGCAAACGCAAACCAAAACGTGTTTTAAAAATAATAAACCAAGCCAAGATGGCAATACCAATCGCTAAATAAGCTGGCAAGAACGTATTTTTAAAGAAAATTTGGCCAATGACTGGAACTTTAGCTAAACCCGGGAAACTAAAGTAACCCAAATTGTAACGAATATTGTCGGTTTGTCCTTTTAAATACCAAGTTTTGATTAAGAAGACCCCTAAAGCGGGCGCCATTAAATTGATAACCGTACCAGAAATAATATGGTCAGCGCGGAAGCTAATCGTCGCCACCGCATGAATCAAAGAAAACAAAACACCAACCAGTCCACCAACTAAAATTGCTAGCCACGGGGTCCAAACACCAAATTGGTCGGCCATCTCTAAGTTAAAGACCACGGCACTAAAAGCACCCATCACCATGATTCCTTCCAAACCAACGTTGACAATCCCACTTCTTTCAGAAAACGTCCCACCTAAAGCGGTTAAGATTAAAGGCGTGGAATAAACAAGGGTTGAAGTAACAATTAACGCAATTGTTGTAACAACTGACATTAGATTTCGCCTCCTTCTTGGCTTTGTTCATTTGGTTGCGTCTCGATGGTTTTGACAATTTCCACTTCTTGTTTCTTATCGGGCATCATTTTTGCCAAGGCTAAACGAATCACATAGTTAATGCCGACAAAGAAAATAATTAAAGCAATGGACACATTGACAATTTCAAACGGAATATTCGCACCGGTCTGCATCCCTAGTCCACCAATCTTCAAAACACTAAAGAGTAGGGCTGAAAGCAAAATGCCAATCGCGCTACCTGAACCAAGGAGTGAAACAGCCATCCCATCAAAGCCAATCGATAACGACGCTGTTTGAACGAAGAAATTTTGATAGGTGCCTAAGCCTTCAACCACCCCACCTAATCCGGCTAAGGTGCCTGAAATCACCATCGACATGACAATCGTGCGTCGACTACTCATTCCCGCATATTCCGAGGCAAATGGGTTTAAACCAACGGAACGAATTTCGTAGCCGAGTGTGGTTTTCTTCATTAAGAACCAGACTAAGACTAAAGCCACTAAAGCCAAAATCAAACCACCGTTGACCCGCGAACCACCAAACATTTGCGTTAGCCAAGGAATCCTTAAACTCGCATTGGCCGAAACGGGTTTAGAAGAATCTAAACTTGTCCGCAAGGTATCTGAAACAACATTTTGTAAAAAGTACGTACTAGAATAAAGTAAAATATAGTTCATCATGATTGTTACGATTACTTCACTTGTCCCAAAGTATGCTCGTAAAATACCAGGAATCGCGGCTGCAGCAGCACCAGCCAGTGCACCGACAATGATGGCCGCTGGCAGTAAAATGGCTTTAGGCAAATCTGGAAATAAGAGCGCAAACCAGACACTCGCTAACCAACCACTTAACGCTTGACCTGAAAGCCCGATGTTAAAGAAACCAGCAGAGTTTGCGACTGAAAATCCCAGTGCCGTAAGGATTAAAGGCGTTGCTTGACGGAGGGTTTCCCCGATACTTCTTTGATTTCCTAAAGAAGCTTGCAACATTGAGGTGTAGCCTGTGATTGGATTATAACCAAAGCCAATCATAATGATCGCCCCCAAAACAAGTCCCATAATCACAGATAAAATTGGGGTTAAAATATTCCGTATTTGTTCAGTTTTATTATTCATGTGTAACGCCCTCCTGTTGTTCTAACTCTTGGCGGGCTTTTTCTAATGAAGAACCAGCCATCAATAGTCCTAACTCTTGCTCAGAAGTTTCGTCGGCATTCACAATCCCAACAATTTTCCCATCATGAAAAACAGCAATTCGATCCGAAACATTTAAAATTTCTTCCAACTCAAAACTAATTAATAACACCGCTTTAAACTTATCGCGTTGCTCAATAATACGTTTGTGAATAAATTCAATGGCCCCCACGTCCAAACCACGGGTTGGGTTTGCGACAATTAAAAGGTCTGGGTCACGATCAATCTCACGGGCAATGATGGCTTTTTGTTGATTTCCACCCGAAAGCGCTTTGGCTGGCACGAGTTCATTCACCGTTCGAACATCAAACTCTTCAATCAAATCACGGGCATGGTCATTCATTTCACCGTAATTTAAGACACCCATTTTACTAAAGGGTTCTTTGTAGTAAGTTTGTAAGGCCATGTTTTCAGCCACGCTCATTTCAAGAACCAGCCCATATTTGTGACGGTCTTCTGGTACGTGCCCGACGCCAGCTTCGGTAATCTTACGTGGGCGTAAATTCGTAATATTCTCGCCATCAAGCGTAATTTTACCACTTTCAACTTTACGCAAACCCGTCAATGCCTGAATAAATTCTGATTGACCATTGCCGTCAATGCCCGCGATCCCTAGCACTTCACCAGCACGCACTTCTAGACTTAAGTTCTTCACCGCTTCCAAACCACGGTTTTCTTTTACGATTAAGTTTTCTACTGATAAAACGACTTCTTGTGGATTAGCAGGTTTCTTGTCTGTTTTAAAAGAAACCGAACGTCCAACCATCATATCGGCCAATTGTTGCGAAGAAACATCTTTCACATTGACTGTTCCAATCCCTTTCCCACGCCGAATAACGGTACAGCGATCAGCAACTGCTTTAATCTCATCTAGTTTATGGGTAATTAAAATAATTGATTTGCCTTCTTTGACTAAACCACGCATAATCGCGATTAATTCGTCAATTTCTTGCGGCGTTAAAACGGCCGTTGGTTCGTCAAAAATTAATACTTGTGCACCACGATAAAGCGTCTTTAAAATTTCAACCCGTTGTTGCATCCCAACTGAAATATCACTGACCAGTGCATCTGGGTCTACTTGTAACCCATATTGTTCGGATACACGCAAAATTTCAGCCCGAGCTTCTTTACGGTTTAAGACTCCCGCACGACTTGGCTCATTTCCTAAAATAATATTTTCGGTTACGGTAAAAGCATCGACCAACATAAAATGCTGAT
>CAYNOA010000029.1:6388-9494 GCA_964398695.1 uncultured Enterococcus sp.
GCCAATGCCTAATTGATTGGCTTTGGTTGGGCTCGTGATTTTAACAACTTCGCCTTTTAACAGGATTTCACCAGCAGTTGGTTCCAACAATCCTGACAACATATTCATTAATGTCGATTTACCTGCGCCATTTTCTCCGAGCAGTGCATGAATTTCGCCTTTTTTCACTTGCAAATTAATTTGATCATTTGCTTTAAAGCTCCCAAAACTTTTGGTAATCTCACGCATTTCAATGACAAATTGTTCTTGCGTCACAGGGCTCACTTCCTTTTTTTATAATTACTCTTTGTTCCCATCCTCTTTTGAGAGTAAACTTTTTTCTCTCAAGCAAAAAGAGTCTCCATCCTCTTCTTGCTTGAAAGAAAAAGAGCCTGAAGTGAAAAACAAAAGTGATTTTCATTTCAGGTCTTTTTCCAACAACAATCAAAGCTTATTTCCCAGGTGTTTCTGGCACTTCGATTTCGCCCGCAATAATTGCTTCTTGGGCTTTTTTCACTGCTGCTAAGGCTTCATCTGATAATTGGCCGTCTGTTAAGCCAACCCCTTCTTCTTTCAAGCCATAAACCACGTGTTCACCGCCAGGGAAGGCTCCTTCAACCGCTTTTTGTGCTAAGTCTTGAACAACAGTCCCCACACCTTTTGTCGTTGAAGTTAAGGTAAAGTTGCCTTCTTCGCCTTTCAACGTAAAGCCACCTTCGTCTGATTGGTCACGGTCCACACCGATTACCCAAACCCGTTTGTCGCCTGTTTCGTTGATTGATTTCGCTTCTTGGAACACACCATTTCCGGTTGCACCTGAAGCATGGTAAACGATGTCTGCGCCTTGACCGTACATTCCTTGTGCAATTGAACGACCTTTATCAGGCGCTGAGAAGTCACCTGCATATTGAACGTTTACTTCCACTGTTTTGCCTAATTCTTTGGCCCCTGCTTCAACACCTGCAACAAAACCGGCTTCAAAACGGTCAATAACTTCCCCTTTAACCCCACCGATAAAACCAACTTTATTTGATTCAGTTGAGTAGGCAGCTGCCACACCCGCTAAGTACGCGGCTTCATTATCTTTAAAGGTTGCTGAAGCGACGTTGGCTCCTTCAACTACATCATCCACGATTACAAAGTTGATATCTGGGTTTGCAGCAGATTGTTCTGCAATTGCTGATTGTAATTTATAACCAATTCCAAAAATCGTGGCAAAACCTGCATTTAACGCTTGGTCAATATTAGGAATGTAGTCTGATTCGTTTTGAGATTGGAAATATTGGAAACCTTCATTTCCGCGAGTCACGCCATTGGCTTTCCCCCAGGCTTCTAATCCTTCCCAAGCAGATTGGTTAAATGAACGGTCGTCCACACCACCGGTATCAGTAATTAACGCAGCCGTTGCAATTTTCTCACCCGTTGCTGAATTTCCTTCTTTTGCGCTTGAGTCATTTGTTTGACTACCACCGCTACAAGCGCCAAGTAGTAAGGCACTCGCCATTGCTACTGCACCAAAACCAAATAATTTTGCTTTTTTCATTACTGTAAAGCCCCCTAATTTTTTTTATTTTCAAAAGCCATCACTGGCAAAATGAACAAAGTTAACTGTTTTACTAAAAATAAAAGTCCTGTCGTTATTATATCGAAGTTTGTTTTATTTTTCGAATCAAAACCTCTGTAAATTTCCATTTATTCCTTTTAGCCAGGTAAATCTTGGCCACCAAAGGAATAAGGGAGTAAGGCTCCGACGGTTGTTTCCTTGGTTACCCCATTTTCACCAAGCAAAGTAACGGGCATCTCTAGTTGGCAAAATTCTACCATTACTTGGCGACAAGCCCCACATGGTGAAATTGGTTCTGGGGTATTGCCTGCAATGACTAAATGCTCAAATTGACGCTCGCCTTCTGAAATCGCCTTAAAAAAAGCCGTTCGTTCGGCACAATTGGTTAAGCCATAAGAAGCATTTTCAATATTCACACCTTGATAAAGCTTGCCATCTTTCGTGACTAAGCACGCCCCGACTGGAAATTTCGAATAAGGGACATAGGCTTTTTCCAAGGCTTGTGTTGCCACTTGCAACCACTCTTTTTTCGCTTTTCCCATCATTTTTTCTCCTAGTATCCTTGACCCGTTGCACCCGAAATAATAGCAACGCTCGCACTTGTACCTAAACGACTCGCACCAGCTTCAATCAGCGCTAAGGCATCGGCTTCATGATGGATGCCGCCAGAAGCTTTAACCCCCATTTTTGCGCCAACCGTTTCACGCATTAAACGAACATCTTCCACTTTGGCTCCTGCGGTTGAAAAACCGGTTGAAGTTTTCACAAAATCGGCGCCGGCTGCTTTGGCCAATTGGCACGCCCGAATGATTTCTTCTTTAGTTAGTAAGGCCGTTTCGATAATGACTTTCACTAACGCGCGGTCTTTGGCGGCTGCTACGACTGCTTCAATGTCTTTTTGAACCAGTTCATCCTCACCGGATTTTAAGGCCCCGATGTTGATTACCATGTCCACTTCATCTGCACCATTTTGAATGGCGTCGTTGGTTTCAAAAGCTTTAGTTGCTGAAGTATTCGCTCCTAGCGGAAAGCCTATCACCGTACAAACGGCCGTTGGAAAAGTTTTGAGCTCTTTTGCAGCCAGTGCAACCCAAGTTGGATTCACACAAACCGAATAAAAATGGTGTTTTTTTGCTTCCTCAATAATTTTCATAACGCCTTCTTTAGTTGTTTCGGCTTTTAAAACCGTGTGGTCCATCATCCGATTTAATTCCATTTACAACACTTCCTATTCTGTAATAATTTCGTGGATTAGTGGTGGCTCGATGCCTGTTTCTCCGATTGCGATGTTGGCTTCAATTAATTGCACGACCTCCGCCACTTCTTCAGTGCGGCTATAAATGGTGAGTAAAGTTTCCCCGATTGCAACCCTTTCGCCGACTTTTTTGTGTAATTTCAACCCAACGGCATGATCAATGGCTTCCTCTTTTGTCTTGCGACCAGCCCCAAGCATCATCGCCGCAATCCCCAGTTCATTGGCTACTAATTTGGTGACGATCCCCGCTTTTTTGGCTCTTACTGGGATTTGATATGGCGCCGTTAATAGCCGCGTCGGGTGATCCA
>CAYNOA010000029.1:9504-14038 GCA_964398695.1 uncultured Enterococcus sp.
TTGATTACGAATCATTTCTTTAAACTTCGCCAAGGCTTTCCCAGAAATCAGGGCTGCTTCTAATAACTGACGAGCGGCTGCTAAAGTGTCGGCTTTTTTGGCTAAAACAACCATTTGACTGCCCAAAACGTAACACATCTCTAATAAATCTGCCGGACCTTTGCCTTGTAAAGTTTCAATTGCTTCAACCACTTCCAAACTATTGCCAATTGCCTCACCTAAAGGTTGCGACATGTCAGAAATGACCGCCATCGTTTGACGGTTGGCTAAGGCGCCAATTCGCACCATGGTTTTAGCTAAGCGACGGGCATCGGCTAAGTTTTTCATAAAGGCCCCATCGCCCGTTGTCACGTCTAGAACAATGGCGTCGGCTCCTGCAGCAATTTTCTTACTCATAATCGAACTGGCAATCAGCGGAATCGAGTTCACTGTTGCCGTGACATCTCTTAACGCATAGAGTTTTTTATCGGCTGGCGCTAAATTTCCTGATTGACCTATCACTGCTACTTGGCTTTCATTGACCAATTGAATAAATTTTTCTTCAGTGAGTTCAATTTTAAAACCAGGGATGGATTCTAACTTATCGAGCGTCCCCCCCGTGTAGCCTAAGCCGCGACCAGACATCTTCGCTACAGGTACACCGACACTTGCAACTAGTGGCGCTAGAATCAAGGTCGTTGTATCCCCGACACCACCGGTCGAATGCTTGTCCACCTTGATTCCTGCAATCGAAGACAAATCAATCACTTCACCCGAATGGGCCATGGCTAATGTTAGCGCAGTAATTTCCCTATCTGTCATATCCGTAAAAAAAGTCGCCATTAAAAAAGCACTCATTTGATAATCAGGAATCTCATTTTTGGTGTATTGATCAATGAGCCAGTTGATTTCACTTTCGAGCAACTCTTTGCCATCGCGTTTTTTTTCTATCAAATCTACCATTCGCATAGACCTGACCTCACTTCCTTCTGCAAATTTATTATAACGTATTATTTTTATAGGTAAACCACTTTAGTAAAACAGTTTACTTAACATAGGGATTTAATGAAACCCCTTTCAAAGAGAATATACGCGTTTTTTTCGCCTTTGTCAATCACTTCTTGACGCCCTTTGCTAAAAACAATTCACCTTGTTATTTTCTTCACACTCTCACGAAGAATTAATTTAGTTTCGAAAATTTTATTCGGCATGCGGCGTTCGGGAAACTCAATGGCATCCACTATAAATTTTGCGGCCGTAAAGCCAATTTCAAAAGCCGGTTGGTTCACCGTCGTTAAGGCCGGTGTCAAACTTGCCGTAAAATACAAATCATCAAACCCAATCACGGAATAATCTTCAGGTACTTTTTTACCCGCCTCATAAATGGCCCGATAACAGCCAATCGCCATGGCATCGTTACTACAAAAAATGGCCGTAATTTCTGGATGTTGTAAAACTTCTTTGGCTGCTCGATAACCACCGTCAATGGTTAACTCTCCTGCTGCAACGTATTGTTTTCTATAAGGAATTTCGCCATCTTTTAAGGCATGGCGATAAGCATTATAACGTTCTTGTAATTGATAGTATTTGCCATCTTCTTTTAAGAGCGCGATGTGTTTGTGCCCTTGTTGAACCAAATAAGAAACCCCTTGATACGCGCCTTCATATTCTTTGATAATCAAGCGGCCTGTATCGCGTTGATTAATGCCCCGATCAATTAGTACGAGTGGCATTTTCCGGTAATAATCGCTGCCATATGCATAGGCTGTCGGCATTAAATTGGGCGTCGCTAGTAAGACCCCATCGACTGCCCGGTGATTCAAATCTTGAATTAATTGAATTTCTTTGTCTAGGCTTTGCTGTGAGTTACACAAAATCAACATGTAGCCTAATGGGTTTAAATAGGTTTCGGCCCCTTCAACCATTTTTGAAAAGAAAAAGTCCGTCACATCGGGCACAATCATCCCAATTGTTTTTGAGTGACGGTTAATTAAGTTGGAGGCAAAAAAATCTGGTCGGTATTGATGTTCATTGACAATCTCAAGCACTCGCCGGCGCGTTTCATCGCTAAAACGACTGCCTTTGTTGTTTAAAATCTGTGAAACCGTCGTCACAGAAACCCCCGCCATTTCAGCAATTTGTCGAATGGTTAACTTCAATGAGTCCCCCCTCTTTTCCTTTTAGTCTTCCTTGACGCTTTGAATAATATAATAGCCTTTGTCTTTACGAATCACTTCGGCATTGCCAAAAACTTCCGTCATTTTCTTTTGGGCACTTGGCGCTCCTTGTTTTTTTTGAATGACAATCGTTAACGTCCCCCCCACGAGTAACAAGGGGTAGGCTTGCGTTAAAATTTGGTGAACAACTTGTTTGCCGGCGCGAATCGGCGGATTACTGACAATCGCGGCATATTTTTCATGATTTAACTGCTCGTAAATATATGATGGGTGAATGTCAACGTTCTTAATGTCATTTTGCTCCGCATTTTTTTGGGCTAACTCAAGGGCGCGTTCATTGACATCTAACATTTCCACGACGCGGTTCGTATCAAAGGCTAGCGCCAACCCAATCGGGCCATAGCCACAACCAACATCTAAAATGGGACCTTCAGGTAAATCTTTTTGATTAAACGCATCAATTAAAACACGTGAGCCAAAATCAACGGTTCCACGCGAAAAAACATTGCTATCGGTGGTAAAACGAAAATTCTTTCCCTTTAATGGAAAGTCCCAGGTCACATAATCATGGGCGGTTTCAGGTTTTTTACTGTAATAGTGATTACTCATTTGGTTTGTTTCCTTTCTGGCACTTTCCTTAATCATACCTAATCTGTGAAACTTGTAAACAGTATTTTTTGATAATCAAACAATTTTCATCCTTGAACTTGTGCTTTTGTGTTAAAATAGACCCTATTAGTTACCTTTTTTAAAGTAACAAAATTAATAGGGGGTTTCCTTAAAAAATGGAGGAAAACATTAATTACTATCAAATTCCGCGCAGTGAATGGCAAGGCTATTATGCCAAAGAACACATGCCTCTCACACAAGCAGAATTAGATAGCATTAAGAGTTTAAATGACCAAATTTCAATCCAAGACGTCGAAGATATTTACGTCCCACTTTGTCATTTGATTCATTTATACATGAAAGAATTTGAATCATTAACCTTAAGCAAAGGCTTATTTTTACATCGTTATGTGAAAGTCCCGCCTTTTATCATCGGTGTGGCCGGCAGTGTCGCGGTCGGAAAAAGCACGGCTGCTCGTTTATTACAAACTTTAATGTCGCGCCTTTTTTCTAGACGCAATGTCCAACTGATTACGACCGATGGTTTTTTATACCCGAATGCCGTTTTAGAAGAACGGGGCCTGATGAACCGTAAGGGGTTTCCTGAAAGCTACGATATGGAACGCTTGATTCAAACACTCAATGAAATCAAATCTGGCAAAGATGTCCAAATCCCACTTTATTCTCATCAAGTTTATGACATCGTTCCAGGAAAATTTGAAACGATTGCTCAACCAGATATTTTAATTGTTGAAGGAATTAACACGCTACAATTACCAGCAAATCAGCAAATTTATGTCAGCGATTTCTTTGATTTTTCGATTTTTGTCGATGCCGATCCCGCACTCATTGAAACTTGGTATCTAGAACGCTTTGAGTCTTTACTTGATACTGCCTTTTTAGATCCAAAAAATTACTATTATCAATTTGCCATTGGCGACCGGGAAAAAGCACTTCGAATGTCGCGGTCCGTTTGGAAAAATATTAACTTAAAAAACTTGGAAGAATTCATCCTCCCTACCCGTGGGCGCGCCGATATTATCTTGCACAAACAAGAAAATCATTTAATTGACCAGATTTATCTAAGAAAACACTAATTTCTTAATAGAATGAATTGCCAAAAGAAAAAAAATCTAATATGATGTTAACGTTGAGAGTACGGGGGAAAGTTCGCTTTCTCTTGAATTTATAAAGGATAGGGGTCGTTCACTGTGACAAACATTGACAATATGCCGAACGTTGAGAAAATCATCGTTTTGGACTACGGTAGTCAATACAACCAATTAATTACCCGACGCATCCGCGAATTTGGTGTCTTTTCTGAATTATTAAGTCACCGCATCACAGCCGATGAAGTCAAAGCAATCAATCCAAAAGGAATCATCTTATCAGGCGGTCCTAACAGCGTGTATGAAGAAGGTGCTTTTGGCATTGACGAAGAAATTTTAAACTTAGGCATCCCAGTTTTAGGGATTTGTTACGGCATGCAACTTTTAACCGATAAATTAGGCGGTAAAGTGGAGCCAGCCCAAAACAAAGAATACGGCAAAGCAGAATTAAACGTAACCCACGCCCAAGCGGACCTTTTTGCCGCAACACCAAAAGAGCAAATCGTTTGGATGAGCCATGGCGACTTAGTGACACAAGCACCGACTGATTTTGAAGTCGTGGCAACGAGCGCTGATTGTCCAATTGCTTCGATTCAAAACCAAGCCAAAAAAATGTACGGCGTGCAATTTCACCCAGAAGTGCAACATTCAGAATACGGC
>CAYNOA010000030.1:0-13757 GCA_964398695.1 uncultured Enterococcus sp.
GAAAAAATCTCTTTCTTAACAAGTACCGATTGGTTACGTCCGATTTATATTTTCCAACAAATGTGGAAGGGTGCCGGCTGGGGAACCATTGTTTATCTGGCAGCGATTACGAACGTGGATGAGCAATTATATGAAGCAGCTGATATGGATGGTGCCGGTAAATTACGTAAAATGTGGCATATTACTTTACCATGTATTCGTCCAACGATTATTACTTTATTTATTTTAAAAATCGGCCACGTTTTAGATATGGGCTTTGAGCATATGTTCTTATTAATGAACCCAATGAATAAAGAAGTCGCACAAATTTTTGATACCTTCGTCTATACAGCCGGGATCCAAAACGGCCAATTAAGTTATTCAACTGCTGTTGGTTTATTTAAAGGTTTAGTCGGCTTAGTGTTGGTTGTTTTAGCCAATAAAATGGCGCGTAAAGTCGGCGAGGAAGGCATTTATTAAAAGCGAAAGGAAACAAAAAAATGACGATTGAGAAAATTAGTAAAATCAATGACTATATGACGGCGATTTTAACCATTGCCTATTTAAGTTTTTTGTGGGGATGCTTCACATTACTTGGTCTTGGCATTTTCGGTGTGGGTCCGGCGACTTATGCGATGATGGCTTATTACGATAAATGGTTACGCTTGGGGGAACAGCCACCCGTTGCACAAACCTTCTTTGCTTCATTTAAAGAACGCTTTCGTCAATCGTTATTAATTAGTTGGTTCGTGATGGCTATCTTAGGAATAGTCATTGTCAATTTATTTAATTTAAGTGAATGGTATTTTCAAGTCGCCAATGTCCTAGTCTTAATCATTGTTTTATTTGCTACGAGCCATGTCTTCACTGTAATGGCTGCGACAACTTTTTCGAGCATTAAAGAAATTTTACGTGGCGCCGCTTTAATTGGTTTAGGTTATTTACATTATTCGATTTTAGCTTGGACCGTAATTATTGCTAGTTATATGATTGCTTCAAAAATTTCTTTAGCCCTTTTACTAATCTGGGGTGTCGGCTTTGTGGGTTTTGTTTTAGGCTATACAGGCAAGTTAATTTTGAAAGAGTACACACCTGAAAAAAACAAACCAGAAACAAGCTTTTAAATCATCTATAAAGGAGGAAAAATATTCATGAAGCTTTCACAAGTAGCCTTGACTACTTTATTTGAAAGATATCCACTTTTACCTGAAACGAAAGTGTATCACGGAAAGTGGTCTTATGATATTGGGGTCGTTTTACAAGGAGTAAAAGAAGCGTATCGCCAAACAAAAGATACGACTTATTTTGATTACATCAAGGAAACAATGGACTTTTATATTCAAGCAGATGGGTCAATTAAAGGATATCAATATGAGTCAATGAACATTGATTACGTAAATAATGGGAAGTTATTGTTTTTATTATATAAAGAAACGCAAGAAGAAAAATATAAACAAGCCTTAGATTTATTATTTCAGCAATTAGAAAATATGCCTCGGACTTCAGAGGGGGGCTTTTGGCATAAGAAAATTTATCCCGATCAAATTTGGTTAGATGGCTTATATATGGGCACACCATTTTTAGCAGAATATTTATTGACGTTTAAAGCGGGTCAACGACTAGAAGAGGTCATTCATCATTTTGAATTGTGTTATGCGCGCACGGTTGATCAAAAAACGGGTCTTTTATATCACGCTTGGGATGAGAAAAAAGAACAATTTTGGGCGGATCCAAAAACAGGTCTCTCACCTAATTTCTGGGGACGTTCAATGGGTTGGTACATGATGGCTTTAGTGGATACGATTGAACTTTTGCAAGGGCACATTGATACAAGTAAGCTAGAAAATATTTTTGAGCAGTGTTTAATTGCCTTGAAAAAAGTGCGAGATGAAAATACACACGTGTGGTATCAAGTCCTCGATCAAGGCAAGCGTCACGGGAACTATTTAGAAGCTTCTGCGTCAAGTATGATTGCTTACGCTGTTGCAAAAGCACTTCGTTTAGGAATCTTAGTTGATAAGTGGCGGAAGTTTAGTCAAGAAACTTATCAAGGGGTCATCGATGAATTCGTCTTTTTAACGAATGAGGGCTGGTTGAATTTAACTCGAAACTGTGAAGTCGCAGGACTTGGTGGCGCAGATCGGCGTGACGGCTCATTTGTCTACTATATTAGTGAGCCAATTATTACGAACGATTTTAAAGGCTACGGAGCGTTTTTACAAGCAGCACTTGAAAATGAACCATTACTTGAAAAGTAAAATAAAGTTGCTTTATTTTAAGGAGGAAAAAAGTTGCAAGCGTTAATTACAGAATTCGGGGCAAAACCCAATGGTCAATTGATGACACAAGAAATTCAACAAGCCATTGATACGGTGGCTGAAAAAGGTGGCGGGCGTGTGCTTGTACCAGCCGGTGAGTTTTATACGGCTGCTTTGATTTTAAAAGATCACATTGAGCTACATTTGTTACCGGGTAGTATTTTAAAATTTTCTGATAATCAAGGCGATTACCCAGTCGTGACTTCACGTTGGGAAGGGGTAAAACGTGAAGTTTATGCTTCTTGCTTGTATGCAGAAAATGCCAAAAATATTTCGGTAACGGGTTTTGGTTTACTGGATGGGAATGGGGAAAAATGGTGGCATGTTTTTCGCAATGAACGCGAAACGTTAAAGTATCCGCGTCCAAAATTAATTAGTTTTGATTCATGTGAGCAAGTAACGATTAAAGATATTTCAATGATTAATTCACCAAGTTGGACGGTAAACCCAATTTTATGTCACGGGGTAACCGTTGATAACGTAAAGATCAAAAACCCGGCAGACTCACCGAATACAGATGGCATTGACCCAGAATCTTGTAAAAATGTTCGCATTAGTAATTGTCAAATTGACGTGGGTGATGATTGTATTGCCATTAAAGCTGGAACCGAAGATACGAAAGCGCGTGTATCTTGTGAGAACATCACGATTACGAATTGCCAAATGATTCATGGTCATGGCGGCGTTGTTTTAGGTAGTGAAATGAGTGGCGATATCCGCAATGTCACGATTAGCAACTGTACTTTCCAAGATACCGATCGCGGGATTCGCTTGAAATCGCGTCGAGGTCGTGGGGGGACGATAGAAGATATTCGAGTAAGCAATCTGGTCATGGAAAATGTCAGCTGTCCTTTTATTTTAAACTTGTATTACTTCTGCGGGCCACGTGGAAAAGACAAATACGTCTGGGATAAAGCCCCTTACCCAATTACAGACGAAACGCCAATGTTTCGGCGGATTCATTTTGCAGATATTACGGCTCGTAATGTACACGCCGCTGCTGGCTTTATTTATGGTTTGACCGAGCAACCCGTGAGTGAAATTACGTTCCATGATATTTCAATCTCAATGGCACAAGAAGCGATTCCTGGCAAACCAGCGATGATGACGGGCATTGAAGAGATGGCAAAAAGTGGGTTTTATATTGGTTGTGCCAATAACATCCGTTTTGATCGCGTGACGTTAGATGGCGTTGAAGGCGAGATCTTCCATATTGAAAATAGCGAAGAAATCGAAATCAATCAATGCCGGGCCAATCGTGAAAAAATTGGTTAGGCATCCATGAATATTAAAGAAGCAATCTTTGCTTGTTTAGGGCCGGCACTTTCTGTCGTGCCCCGAGCAACTTTGTTAACAAAAATTGAGACAGACGACTATATTTTAGAAACGTTACAACTCGAATTGAATGCATTAGAAACGGTCCCAGCGTATTTCGCCTATCCTAAAACGGCTCAAAATAAGCCCTGCCCACTTGTTTTATTTAATCATTCACACGGCGGCGATTTTGAAAAGGGCAAAGAGGAATTGATTCAAAGTAGCGCTTATTTACAACCAATTAGCTTTTTGCAAGCGTTAACAGGCGAAGGCTATGCGGTTGGCTGTATTGATATGTGGGGATTTGGTGAACGTCGTGGTAAAAAAGAAAGCGAATGGTTCAAAGAGTTTCTTCTTCAAGGACAAACGCTTTGGGGGATGCGCCTTTATGACAATCAACAATTTTTAACGTACTTACTATCCCGAACACAAATCAATCCGCAAAGAGTGGCTACCATGGGGATGTCGATGGGCGGCTTAATGAGTTGGTGGCTAGGCGCGTTAGATGAACGCATCCAAGTGGTCGTTGATATTGCAGGCCAAGTCGCATATGAAACATTAATTGCTGAAAGACAACTAGATCGTCATGGATTTTATTATTATATTCCAGGAATTTTACAGCACGTCACGACTTTTCAGATTCAAGACTTAATCGTGCCCCGGGCGCGTTTAAGTTTAGTCGGTCGTCATGACGAGCTTTGTCCAACAGCGGGCGTGAAATGGTTAGATGAACAACTAACCCAAAGTTATCAAGCACAACAAGCCAGTAATCGATGGGCCTGTCCGATGTTAACGGGCGGCCATCAAGAAACAAAGGAGATGCGTGAGTTATGGAAAAAATTTTTACGCAAACAGCTATAATTGTCGCGAAAGATGGCAGTGGTGATTATCGAACTTTACAACAAGCAATCACGCAAGCGAGTCAAAACTCACAACCTCCAACGATTTACATTAAAAGTGGCACTTATCAAGAGAATATTAAAATTTATCAAGACGGTCTAACTTTAATCGGCCAAGGCGACGTTTGTATTGAAGGTCGCTGGTCAGCAAAAGAGCGGTTTTCAAATGGCCAAGTACGGGGGACTTTTCAGACGGCAACGGTTTTTATTAACGCCAAAGAAGTAATCTTAGAAAATATAACAATCAAAAACACTGCTGGACCAGACGAGATAGCGGCTCAGGCCAGCGCCTTATATATCGAAGGGACTCAAGTTACGCTTAAGTGCTGTGTGTTGGAAGCTTATCAAGATACTTTGTGTTTAGGACCGTTACCTAAAACACAAAAAGATGGCAGTCCCTTAGTTAGTCCGTGGTGCCAACGTCATTTTTCGCACCAAGCAACCAAGTTTGTGGATTGCCTCATTTTAGGCACGGTTGATTTTATTTTTGGTGGTGGCCAAGCAGAATTTCAACATTGCCAAATTCAAAGTCGTAAGCGAAAAACAGTAAATTACGTGACAGCAGCCTCAACACCAAAAGATCAAGCAGGTTTTCTATTTATGCATTGTCAAATTACTGGTCAAAGCCCCTATTATTTGGGCCGTCCGTGGCGTGAAGAGGCGAAAACACGTTTTGAAAATTGTTCGTTCGATGCCTGGCTTGTAGCAGAAGGGTGGCATGATTGGCATAAAAAAAACGCGCATCAAACAACTCATTACGAAGAAATCAACTGTAGCTACCAAGAGCAACCGCAACGGTCTGCTTGGATAAAATTGGAAGGAGCAAAAAGCGATGAAAAGAAAACTTGAATTAAGGATTGGCTGGATAAGTGCGGGTTTGGTGACGTTGATATTAGGACCGTTATCCTTAATGCTGCGCCAGTTAACAAGTAGTCAGTATCAAGAAATCTTTTTACCGGTTTTTGGTCAGACACTGGAAAACTTACCAGTTGAAAAGGGGCTTGATTTTTTTAATCGTTTAGGTGCTTGGTTTAGTATAACGGTTATTGCTGTTTTAATTTTGACCGCAATCGCGAGTTTATTTTTAAATAGTCGCTATGACCGTCGAATCGCGGGACTCCTCTATATAGCGGCCGGACTTATGACGTTATTTGGTAGTCAGTTACTGGCTTTTGTTTTAGCTTTTCCCTTTTTCGTAGCGGGCGGCCTTTGTTTTAGTAAAAATACCAAAATAAATAGACAAGGAAGAAAACAATCAAATGGGACAAACTCTGATTCAAAACCCGATATTAAGGGGATTTAATCCCGATCCAAATATTTTAAAAGTCGCAGATACGTATTATATTGTTGTCTCCTCTTTTGAGTGGTTACCAGGATTGCGTGTGTATACGTCCAAAGATTTAGTGAACTGGACCCATTTGACGGATATTTTAACGGACCAAGTGTCTTTAAAAGGGAACCCAAAGGATGCGAGCATTTGGGCACCACAACTAAGTTATCGTGAAGGGTTATTTTACTGCATTTATACCGATGTTAAAAATACTACGCGCCCTTTTAAGGATACGCATAACTATTTAATCACCGCTGAAACCTTAACGGGTCCGTGGAGTTCACCGATTTATTTAAACTCTAGTGGCTTTGATCCATCATTATTTCATGACGAAGATGGTCGCTATTGGCTTTTAAACGAAATTTGGGATTATCGTATGCAGACAAGCAATAAGTCAGCAGGCATTGTGTTACAAGAATATGATCCAAATAGCCAAAAATTAATTGGGGAAATTTATAAGATTTTTGCTGGCACACCCTTAGCTAAAACAGAAGCCCCCCATCTTTATAAAAGAAATGGGACTTATTATTTGATTACGGCAGAAGGCGGAACGGGTGTCAATCATAGTGTGACGGTTTGCCGTGCAAAAAAGATTACTGGACCTTACGAATTAGACCCCCATTACCCGATGTTAACAGCGAGCGACAAGCCAGATTCGCCGTTGCAATGCGCAGGGCACGGTAGTCTGGTTGAAGGGGAGCAAGGTAAATGGTACATGGCCTATTTAACGACGCGTCCGTTACAAGGCAAAGCGATTTTAGGACGGGAAACGGCCATCCAAGAAGTGGTTTGGACGAAAGATGGTTGGCTACGCTTAGCAAATGGTACGACGCAACCGGAAGAATTTACGTTAATTGAAACGCAAGAAGAATTAACGCAACAAATCCCAACGGCTTTTCATGATGATTTTAGTCAGCCAAATTTAAATAAAGAATGGAATGCACGCCACCTGATGCCCGATGCAACTTGGTGTGACTTAATGAGTCGACCAGGTTATTTACGACTTGTTTCAGGCGAATCGCCACAGTCGCATTTCGAGCATCACTTACTGGCGATTCGGCAAAAAGATTTTTCTTTTTACGCGACAACACAAGTGACCTTTACACCCAAAACGTTTAATCAAATGGCCGGTTTATTCTTATACTTAAATGAAAGTAATTATTTATACGGTTATCTCACTTTTGATGAAGAAAAGGGCCAAGTCTTGCGCCTGATGCGTTGCGAAAATGGTGTACATACTTTATTTTCAGACGTTGTGGTCGTTGAATCAACACCACTTGAATTAAAAGTTTCGGTAAAACAAACAAAAGGTCAGTACTATTGGCGTCAAAACCAAACAAAATCTTGGGCAATGTTAGGAAAAGAACAAGATTTATTATTTCTAGCAGGTGGTTTTACGGGTAATTTTGTTGGTATTGGTGTACAAGATTTAGGTTTCAAAGCAGGGAGTTATGCTGATTTTGCCTACTTTGATTATTCACCAATTATCGATGAAAAGAAAAAATAAAAATGGTTTTTAAAGATTTACCAAATAAATGAATAAACAGATTGGAAGGATGAAGAAAATGAAAAACAAAAAAATAATGGGTGCGTTATTATTATCAGCTCTGGTCTTGGGGGCTTGTGGCAACGGTGGCACGGATGGTTCAGCTACTGAAAAAGGCGGGAGTGAGGCAGCAGCTTCAACCAAAGATACGATTTCTTGGATGGCGATGCTTCACACAGCAGCTCCACCTTCAGGCGAAATTGAAAATAAATTAGAAGAATACACTGGAGTGAAAATTGATTTTAGTTGGGTACCAGATGCATCAAAATCAGAACGAATCAATGCGGCTCTTGCGTCAAACTCTTTAACCGATATTGTAACGTTAGCGGATATTAAAAATACAACCGTTCGTAGTTCACTTGCTTCGGGCATGTTTTGGGACGTGGAGCCTTATTTGAAAGATTATTCAAACCTAGCCAACATTTCAGAAGACCGGCTACAATCTTCGCGGATTAATGGCAAAATTTACGGTGTTCCTTTCCAAAAACCAATTGCACGTTATGGTGTAGTGGTACGAAAAGACTGGTTGGAGAACTTAGGTTTAGAAACACCACATACTGTGGAAGAATTAGCCAAAGTCGCGCAAGCCTTTACAGAAAATGATCCAGATGGAAATGGTCAAAACGATACGGTTGGTTTTGTTGAACGGAATGAATCCTTTAACGTGGGCTTCCGCTCATTAACGGGTTACTTTGGCGCAGGTAACTGGTTTACCGTGACCAAAAAAGATGAAGTCATTCCTTCCTTTATGCAAGAGGAATACAAAGAAGCAATGGAGTGGTTCCGCGATATTTATAAAAATGGTTGGATGAACTCTGACTTTGCAGTAATGGCAAAAAATGACCAAAAAGATTACATTGTTCAAGGCAAAGGTGGTATTGTCATTACCGGCTTACAAGAAGCACGGAACTATGTAGACGGAGCAAAAGGGACCGACCAAGAAAGCATGCAGTGGGAATTAATTAATGATATTACTTATGGCGACGTGGATCGTCGCATTTTATCCGATACAAATGGTGGAATGGGTGGTTGGTTAGCCATTCCAAAAGAAAAAGTGAAAACAGAAGAAGATTTGAAAGTTGTGCTTAAGTTTATCAATGATCTAATGGATGAAGAGCCTTATACATTAATGACACAAGGTTTAGAAGGTGTTCATTATGAAATTAATGCGGATGGGGCTTATGAAAGAATTGATGATATCAAATGGCAACAAGAAGTGCAACCATTTTCTTCTTGTCGTCCTTCAGAATTAGTGAAAACTTTCAAATCAACGGATCCACTTGTCAATTTAGCCAATGAAAAAATTGAGGAAAACGAAGAATTCGCGATTGTCGACCCTTCGCAACCATTAACTTCAGAAACATACAATACCCAGTGGTCAACCTTAATTGAAGGGATTAGCGATGCTTACTACAAATACATGATGGGTGAAATTGAAATGGACGGCTTCGATCAAGCCATTGAAACCTTCAAGAAAAATGGTGGTCAAACCATTATCGATGAATTTACTGCAAGTTATAAAGAAACAAAATAATAGCGAACTTCGTTTGAAATTTTTTGAAATCCATTCGTAGGCCGACGTGCTCGAGTGGATTTTTTTTGTTGTACTTTGTAGTAAAAATCCTTATGATAAAAGACACAAAGAAAATCGGAGGAAAGATAAAATGAAGGATAAAAAAGGTTGGTCTGTTTTTTTGCTGGCAGTATTTTTTTTAAATGCCTGTGGTGTATCAAAAAAGGCTGACGTTTCACCGGTTAAAAAAGAAACGATTTCTTGGACCGTGATGTTACATACGGCTGCGCCACCCTCAGGTACCATTGAAGAAGAATTAGAAAAGTATACCGGCGTTAATATTCATTTTAACTGGATTCCAGATAGCGCCAAAAACGAACGAATGAGTGCCGCAATGGCTTCAAATTCATTAACCGATATCGTGACGTTGGCTAATTTTAAAAATACCGCCATTCAAAGTGCCTTGTCGACGGGTGTTTTTTGGGATGTCGAACCTTATTTAGCCGATTATCCAAATTTGGCTAAACTGACAAGAAATCAACTGGATCGGGTTCGAATGAATGGGAAAGTTTATGGGGTACCCATTCAAAATCAGATGGCGCGGTATGGTGTGATTGTTCGAAAAGATTGGCTGGATCATTTAGGCCTGAGTGTTCCAAAGACAATCGATGAATTAGCAAAAGTTGCCCAAGCCTTTACAGAAGACGATCCAGATGGTAACGGTCAAAACGATACGGTTGGCATTGTCGACCGTAACGAATCGTTTCATGTAGGGTTTCGTTCCTTGACGGGATATTTTGGTGCTGGAAATGAGTTTGTCGTAACAAAAGAAGGCACGCTCCTTCCAACCTTTATGCAAGTAGAATACCAAACGGCGTTAAAATGGTACCGTGAGATGTATCAAAAAGGTTGGGTGAACCAAGACTTTGTCGTTACCTCTAAAGAAGAACAGCGAGAAATGTTGATTCAAGGTAGAGGGGGGATTATGTTTACTTCACTGCAAGACGTGCGCTATTTTGCTGAAGACGATGTATTGGATCCCGAAAAAAAGAGGGAATGGGTGTTACTAAATGACTTGACGCATGCGGATATCCCGCGCCGGGTTTTATCTGATACGAATGGTGGTCTTAGTGGGTTATTAGCCATTCCCAAAAGCAAAGTTCCAACAGAGTCTGAATTAAGCGTTGTTTTGCAATTTATCAATGATCTAATGGACGAAGAACCCTTTACTTTAATGACTCAAGGAATTGCCGGTACGCATTACCTAATCAATGAAAAACAAGAATACGAAAAAATTGATCAAGTCACATGGCAACAAGAGGTCCAACCATATGCCGCCTCGCGACCCAATGCGTTAGTAAAAACTTTCAAGTCAACAGAAAAGCTAATCAATGAAGCGAATCAACGAATTGCCGAAAATGAGCCATATGCCATCTTAGATCCAACCCAAACGCTTCATTCAGAGACCTATAACACACAATGGGCGCAGTTGATTGAAGGAATAAGTACGGCATATTATGAGTATATGCTAGGCAAAATTTCAATGGCTGATTTTGATCAAGCCATTGAAACTTTCAAACAAAATGATGGTCAAAAAATCATTGATGAATTCACTCAAAGCTATCAAGCGAATCAATAAAAGAACGAGGTCGTGACAGAAGTGCTCAGCTTCAAGAAATAAGAAGGAAAGCACGAAAATTGCTTTTCAAATTTTTGTGCTTTTCGGCTTATTTCCGCAGAAGCTACTTCTGACACACCGTTTGTCCGTAAATAAAGGACTGTGGCTGACTTTTGTCTCAGCGCGTTCTTTTTTATTATTTTACTTCAGCAATCAATTGCTGGGCTGTAATTATATCTTGATCTTTGGTTTGCTCTAAAACAATGTAGCAATAAGGTTTATGTTTTTGAACAATCTTTAAAATCGCTGGGTAGTCAATCAAGCCTTGTCCTAAAGCAACAGGCTTAATTTTCCCATCTTTAATCACAAAATCTTTTAAGTGGATGGCGCAAATTTTTGAACCGTATTGTTCAAAGGCTTCTTCAACCATTTCGACCATGGAGGCATAGTTGTCAACCGTAATCAAATTCGTCGGGTCTAAAATAATGCCCAAGTAATCAGAATCAATCGCCTCTACCAGTTGCTTCGTTCGTTCAATCGAATAAAGGGGATGGTTTAAACCCGCCTCAATCCCGACGAGTGTTTTGTGTTCTTCGCCGGTTTTTACTAATCTTTGAATGACTTGGACGAGGTCTGCAAAAACTTCATCATGAAAGTTTTTCTCCGTATAACCTAAATTAGGAATAACCGAACCGGTTTCACTTGCGACCATAGATGCTCCGAAAAACGAAGCATAACGTAAATAGGTTTCGAATTTGTGTAAAATTGCTTCTCGCGTTTGCGGATTGGGATGGATGAGGTTTGAATAGCAGCTTAGTAAAGCAATTTGAATCTCGTGTTGAGTAAATAGATTTTTAAAATACGTGCCCATTCCAGGGTTCAGTGCTGCAGCAGAAGAATCCATCTTGGGAAAAGAAGCACCCATTGCAAATTGTAAGTTATGAATGCCGACTTTTTGTGTTTCCTGTGCAAGTTGTTCTGGGGTAGTGACGTTTGACAAATCGTGTCCGCGAATGACTAAATTATACATATTATTCTCCTTTTTAATTTTTTTGAACAATAACCGCTTACAAATAGTCTACCACAAATCGCATCAACTAGGGGTTTTTTACAGGAAAAGCGGACTAGAAAGTTCTCTTTTGCTACTATTTTTTTGTGAAAGCTGTATAATGGACAAACAAAGAAATAAAAAATGGGGGCAAGGACATGAAAATCGGATTTATTGGCGTTGGCAATATGGCCAGTGCGATTATTAAAGGAATTATCACAAAAGAATTTGTGGCAGCAAGGGACGTTTACTTATTTGATCCAATGACAGAAAAAGTGACGGCCTTTGCAAAAGAACAAGGATGTCAAGTCAGTGCCTCAACCACCGAATTGATTGAAAACGTCGATACGGTCTTGCTTGCCGTAAAGCCAAATGTGATTGCGAGTGTATTACAAGAGAATCGGACGTTAATTTTAGCGAAAAAACCATTGCTGATTTCGATTGCCGCAGGGACGCCCTTAGCTAAGTTAAGGAGTTTTTTAGCCACCGAAGCACCCATTTCGATTGTTCGCGTCATGCCGAATGTGAATGCGATGATTGGTGAAGGAGCGGCAGCGATTTGTGGTAATGAATTTGCGACCAAAGAACAAATTCAGACGGTCGTGGCACTTTTTGAAGCAGTCGGTTCTGCTTGGGAATTGCCAGAAAAAGATTTTTCGAACTTTACCGCCTTAGCAGGCAGTTCGCCCGCCTATGCCTATTTGTTTATTGATAGCATTGCGCGCGCGGGCGTAAAACACGGTTTACCTAAAGAGTTGTGTAATCAAATTGCCGCTCAGGCCGTCTTGGGTAGTGCGAAAATGATTTTAGCAAGCCAAGAAAATCCCTGGACTTTAATTGACCGAGTTTGTTCCCCAGGCGGGACAACCGTAGCGGGGTTATTAGCGTTAGAAGAAGAGAAATTTATCGCAACCGTTGTGAAGGGCATCGACGCTACGATTGCCCGCGACCAGGAAATGAATCAACAAGAATAAAAGGGGCAGTGATCTGTCTTTTAGTGAGTAAAAAATCGTCGGAAATCAGTGCCTTGGCTTGCTAAGGCGTTGATTCGGCGATTTTTTGCGGTGTGATCTAATTGTTGAAACAAACTAAAGAAGTAAATTCTTTAATTTGTTCGGATATCGCCTAAATTTGTTGATATTGTCCAAGCAGAATCGCAACAAGATTTAAATTTAAGCGTCTTAGCCGAAGAATTGCATATTAATGTGGTTTATTTGGGTCAATTATTTAAAAAAGAAACCCAAAGCAGCTTTTCACAATATTTAAATCAAGTTCGCATTCGTAAAGCGCAACAATTATTACTACATACCGAACAAAATATTGCTGAAATTGCAGAAGAAGTTGGCTACAATAATACAAACTACTTTTCTAAAATGTTTAAAAAACTAAACGGCCTGACACCGAAAGAATTTCGGGAAAAATATGCGGGCGATTATGCCGATTTATTTGAATAAAAAGACCCATGCCGCCTTTTGCTAAGCCTATAATAGTGGACTGCCAAAAGTTAAACCTAAAAATCTAACTTTTGGCGGTCGGCTCAGCCAATCAAGCGGGTGGGTCTTTTTTTGTTAGAGTTGATCAAAGGGGACGTCTAAGTCTGTAAATTTTGCTTCATCAATGGGCCGATTTTGGTCCATAAAATCGGCAACATCTTGGCGTTTTTCACTATTATTAGCAAAGAAAATCGCAATTGGATAGTTCTCTTGATCCACATAAGCTAAGGTAAATTGCCCTTCGTCTAAAGAACCCCGAGTTAAGATGCGTTCCCAAGTCAATGCATGACCTAAATACTCAAAGGTCTGATCGTATTCATCGGTCCAAAAATAAGGGCGGACTTGGAAAGCTTCACTTTTTTCAGCCATTAAATTATGGGCAATGGCTTTAGCGTGGGCCCAAGCGTGTTCCCAATGTTCAACATGAATCAGTTGTCCGTGATAAGGCCAAACGGTACAATCACCGGCGGCATAAACATCCGGTAAAGAAGTTTCGCCAAATTCATTGACGACAATGCCTCGTTCAACTTTTAAATCCGGGTGTGACAAGGAAGTGTTGGGTACAACACCAATGCCAATCACCGCCATTTGACAAGGTATTTTTTTACCACTAGCCGTTAGGGCTGCTTGCACACGACCGTTTTCGTCTTGTTCAAAAGACTGTAAATCTTCCCCTGTTAAAAACGTCACCCCATGACG
>CAYNOA010000031.1:0-7081 GCA_964398695.1 uncultured Enterococcus sp.
AACGTGTTGAGCGACTTGCGCATCGTTCATCGTGTATAAATGAATCCCCGCAACGTCTTGGGTAACTAAATCAACAATTTGATCGACAGCATAAGCGAGTCCTGCTTCTCGCAATGCTTGTGGATTGTGTTCATATTTTTCTAAAATTGCTAAAAATTTTCTTGGTAATTTTGTTTGCGTCGTTTCAATCAAACGTAACGCTTGTTTACGATTTACAATGGGCATAATCCCAGCGATAATCGGTGCTTGAATAGCGGCTAAAGCGCATGCCTCTTGAAATTGATAGAAAACGTCATTGTCTAAAAATAATTGGGAAATTAATTTTTCACAACCAGCATCGACTTTCTTCTTTAAATTTTGAACATCTGTCACTCGACTACCTGATTCTGGATGAATCTCGGGATAACAAGCACCACTTAGTTGGATATTGGGCGATTGCTTTTTAATATAACTAGCCAATTCACTCGCATATTTAAAATCTTCTTTTGGCACCATATTGGGTAAAATATCCCCGCGCAAAGCCAAGACTTGTTCAATCCCGAGTTGATTCAATTGTTGGAGTACGTCATCGACTTCTCTTTTAGTTAGATACGTCGCCGGTAGATGAGCAATCGTTGGAATATGAAGTTCTTGATGGATATAGCTCGCAACTTTAACGGTTGTTTCAGCCACTTTATTCGTGCCATTACTACAAGTCACACTAATGAATTCTGGTTCCAGTGCTTTTAATTTTGGTAAGGTGGTCATTAATTTACTCACCCCCGTTGTCGTATTGGGCGGAAAAACTTCAAAAGATAAGCCGTTTAACATTTGCTACAACTCCTTTCGTATTTGTTTGACTGCTTCGGTCATATTTGCTAAGCTGGCTCTTGTTTCGGGAATCCCTCTTGTTTTCAAGCCACAGTCTGGATTCACCCAAACTTTTGGTAAGGGAACTTTCGTTAAAATTGTTCGAATGGTTTCTGTTATTTCTTCCACACTAGGCACCCGTGGGGAGTGAATATCATAGACACCGGGTCCAACTTGCGTTTTAAAGTGTTGTCTTTGTAATTCATCTAAAATTTCTAAATTCGAACGAGACGCTTCAAAGGAAATGACATCGGCATCCATTTGATCAATCGCACGAATAATATCGGTAAATTCGCTATAACACATATGCGTATGAATTTGTGTTTTTTCTTGCACCTTACTATGCACTAACCGAAAAGCCGGGATGGCCCAATCTAAATATTCTGAATACCAATCTGATTTTCGTAACGGTAATTTTTCACGCAAAGCAGCTTCATCGATTTGGATGATTTGAATGCCATTTTTCTCCAAATCAAGAACTTCTTCTTGAATCGCTAGCGCAATTTGTAAGGTTGAATCTTTGATACTAATATCTTCGCGTGGGAATGACCAATTTAAAATGGTGACTGGCCCAGTTAACATCCCTTTGACAAACTGATCGGTTTGGCTTTGGGCATAGCTTGACCATTTAACCGTAATCGCTTGTTTACGCGCCACATCGCCCCAAATAATCGGTGGTTTCACGCCACGAGTACCATAAGATTGAACCCAACCATTTTGACTAAATAAATATCCTTCTAAATTTTGACCGAAATATTCTACCATGTCGTTTCGTTCAAATTCTCCATGAACGAGCACGTCTAACCCCACTTCTTTTTGCCAAGTTAACCAGTCATTAATTTGACTTTCAATATATTGATCATATTCAGCTTGGGTAATTTCTTGACGATTAAATTTTGCGCGTGTTTGTTTGACTTCTTTTGTTTGCGGGAAAGAACCAATGGTTGTTGTTGGTAAAATAGGGAAATTAAAATGCGCTTTTTGTGAAACTTCCCTCGCTTCAAAAGCCGGCGTCCGCGTAAAATCGGCGTCCGTTAATTGCGCGACTTTGGCATGCAATGCTTGATTTTTGACAAAACGCTCCTTCGCAAATAGGGCTTCATTGGTGGCTAAAAAGGCTGATCCGTCTTCATTTAAAATGGCATTTAACTCTAGCAATTCCGTTAATTTTTCTTTCGCAAAAGCAAAATGCTCTTTTATTTCTGCTGGGAAAGCTTCATTATCTGTCGTAAAAGGCACGTGGAGTAATGAACAAGACGTCGTTAAAACAATTTGTTCTACTGCTAATTCTTTGATTAAGGCTAACGTTTGCGCATAGTGATTCCGCCAAATATTTTTCCCATTGACCACACCAGCATACAAAATCTTATCGGTCGGGAAGTGCCCCTTCACCAAGGCTTTATTTTTAATCCCTTCGACAAAATCTAGGCCAATTGCTTCAAATGGTAAAGCGATTAATGTTTTATAAGCATCCCGTACATCGCCAAAATACGTTTGTAATAAGACCGGTAAACTTTGATTTTCTAATAATACTTCGTAAATCGCTTGAAATTCAGCGACTTCTTCTGCCGATAAATCTTTGACTAAGCCAGGTTCATCAATTTGAATCGCTTTTGCTCCTAACTCAAATAAACGCGTCGTAATTTCTTGATAAGCCGCAATTAAATCTTGTGTTACTTGCTGGCGATTGACTCCTTCAGCAAATTCACTAATTTGTAACAAAGTAAATGGTCCTAAAATAACGGGACGGGTTTCGATACCTAGTGCCTTTGCTTCTGCATATTCATCGAAAATTTTCGTTCCATTGACTTTAATTTGCGTGGCCGCTTCAATTTTTGGCACAATGTAATGGTAGTTGGTATTAAACCATTTTTTCATCGGGCGGGCTTTAATATCCCCCTTTTCTCCTTGGTAGCCACGAGCTAAGGCAAAATATTGATCAAGTGGCGATAAGTCAATCGTCGTTAATTCTGTTGGTACAATGTTTAATAAGAAAGACGTATCTAAAGTTGTATCATAAAATGAAAAGTCGTTACTTGGAATTTCATCAATGCCTTGTTCTTTGACGAGTTGCCAATGTTTTTTCCGTAAATCTTTAGCGAAGGCTTCTAATTCTTTGGCATTAATTTCCTGACGAAAATATTTTTCCGTCGTATATTTTAATTCACGTTGCTCGCCAATTCTTGGAAAGCCGATAATCGTTGTTGTCATAAGTGATTTCCTCCTGCATCTTTGTTAAGTAATAAACTACCACGTTTTCTTTCTTTGCGATAATTAAAAAAAACAAGAGCCAGTTATAGTTTTAAACTATAACTATGTGTTATACTGGAAAGAATCATTGAAAGCTTTGCCCACTGATTGCTTGGTTAATCGGTGAAAAAAAGGAGGGAGTTCATGCGTTTCGAACAATTAATTTATTTAGAAAAAATCATTGAAAAAGGTTCAATGAACGAAGCCGCCAAAGATTTATACTTATCGCAACCCAGTTTATCCAATGCAATCAAAGAACTCGAAAACGAGATGGGCATTCAACTATTATTCCGTAATCCGCGTGGGGTTAGTTTAACGGAGCAAGGACGGGAATTTTTAGCCTACAGTCGCCAAATTCTTGATCAAGTCAATCTCTTAGAAGAAAAATACAAAGACATCCAGCCGCGAAAACAAGCTTTTTCAGTTTCTGCCCAGCACTATGCTTTTGTCGTACATGCCTTTGTGGAATTAATTCGTACGGTCGATACACAAGAATATAGTTTTACTTTGCGCGAAACAGAAACTGAAAATATTTTTAATGATTTAGCGAGTTTTCGCAGTGAGTTAGGGATTCTCTATTTAAATTCTTTCAATCAACAAGTGATGACTAAATTATTCAAAGAGAAAAATTTAACTTTTTTCCCCTTATTTGATGCCAAACCTCACGTCTTCGTCAGTCGTGATAACCCTCTAACGAAAAAAACATCCCTGACCCTAGAAGATTTGGAAGACTATCCTTATCTTTCTTACGAACAAGGTGAAAATAATTCTTTTTATTTTTCTGAAGAAATTTTAAGCACTTGGGATCGAAAAATGAACATTAAAGTAAGTGATCGAGCCACGATTTTCAACTTAATGGTCGGTTTAAATGGCTATACCATTAGCTCAGGTATTATCAGTAGCGAATTAAATGATGATAAAATTGTCGCCATCCCACTTGAATACGAAGACACCATCACTCTTGGTTGGTTAAAGCAAAACCAACGAGAATTAAGTCCGATTGCCCGTTCTTATTTAACAATGTTGAAAAATCACATTCGTGGCTATGGGTTTGAGATTTACCCCGAGGAAGACTAAGCGACTGGTGAATCTTCACTAAAGATAAGTATGCCCTTTTAGCCTAAAGTCTATCTTTCATTAAACAAAACAACGTCTAAAATCCGCTTTGAGCAGCCGGTTTTTAGACGTTGTTTTATTTTTTAGCTGCTTGCTTTGCCGGTCAACTCAGCCACTAACTGCCCGGTTGCCTTGCGCTCTTCTTGCGCAAGAGAGGCGACGATTTTTGATCCCACAATGACGCCATCGCAAGCTGCGTTAAAGCGTTCGACTTGCGCGCGATTAGAAACACCAAAACCAGCTAAGACAGGGATAGGACTTTGATCCGCAATATAGGCTAAATGCGTATCCAATTGTGCTTGGAAGTTTTGATCAATCCCTGTTGTCCCATTCACCGTCACAGCATAAATAAAGCCTTCACCTACTGCCAATAAGTCTTTCATCCGTTCTTTTGGACTGGTCAAGCTAACCAATTGAATCACGGCTAAGTCACTGTTGGCTAATTGAGGTAAGATAAAATCACGATGTTCGTATGGAATATCTGGAACAATCAACCCTTTGACATTCGTTGCTTCTAAGTCCTTGACGAGGCGATCGAAACCATAGTGAAAGAACGAATTGGCATACCCCATCAAAATAATTGGCACGGGTGAATGGATTTTTTGTAAGCTTGCGACAATTTTTTTGAAAGTCACTCCCTTTTTAAAGGCCTTTAAAGCGGCTTTTTGAATGACCGGACCATCGGCAACTGGGTCCGAAAATGGAATTCCCAACTCAATAGCAGTCGCACCATTTTCAGCCAATAATTGAATTTCGGCGGCTAATTGGTCTAAACCATTGCCCCCAGCGACAATATAAGGGACAAAGATTTTTTCACCGGCTGCTTTTTTCTGTTTTAAATAAGTCGTCAAACTTTTTTCCATGCTATTGGCCCCCTTCCATGCGCTCTTTAATTTGGACAACGTCTTTATCCCCACGACCGGATAAACAAACAACAATCATTTGATCGGGTCGCATCGTTGGCGCCAATTTAACCACTTGTGCTAAAGCGTGCGAACTTTCTAGTGCCGGAATAATCCCTTCGACTCGTGATAACAAGTGAAAAGCAGCCACGGCTTCTTCGTCGGTTACCGCCACGTAAGACGCGCGTTTAATCGCCGCCAAATGAGAATGTTCAGGACCTACCCCCGGATAGTCGAGCCCAGCTGAAATGGAATAGGGTTCAATGACTTGGCCGTCTTCATCTTGCAGTAAATGCATCCGTGCACCATGTAAATAACCCACTTCACCTTTCGTTAAAGTCGCCGCATGCTCGTTTGTCTCGACACCTAAACCGGCTGCTTCCACTCCGATTAGTTCTACCCCTTCATCTTGAACAAAGGGCGAAAAAATACCAATCGCATTACTCCCACCACCAATACAAGCCATGACCACATCGGGTAAACGGCCTTCTTTTTCTAAAATTTGCTGACGGGCTTCGGTACCAATCACACTTTGAAAATCTCGGACCATTTCTGGGTAAGGATGTGGACCAAGGGCGGATCCAATAATGTAATGGGTGTCTTCAATATTGGCAACCCAGTAACGTAAGGCTTCGTTCACGGCATCTTTTAATGTGTGATTGCCCGAATAAACACTTTCCACTTTGGCACCTAGTAATTCCATCCGAAACACATTTAAGGCCTGACGCTTTACATCAAGTGCGCCCATAAAAACCAGACATTCCATGCCAAATAAGGCAGCCGCGGTCGCCGTGGCCACCCCATGTTGGCCTGCGCCGGTTTCGGCGATAATTTTCTTTTTCCCCATTTTTTTAGCTAATAAAACTTGCCCAAGTGCGTTATTAATTTTATGTGCACCGGTGTGATTTAAATCTTCGCGTTTTAAATAAATTTTGGCGCCACCTAGTTTCTCACTTAAGGCTTTGGCGTAATAAAGTGGGGTCTGACGCCCAACATAATCTTTCAAGTAGTCGGCGAGTTCTGCACGAAAAGCTTCGTCGTTTTTTGATGCTTCATAAGCTTGCGTCAATTCTTTGACTGCATGCATGAGGGTTTCGGGAACAAATTGCCCGCCAAACTCGCCGTAAAATCCTTTTTCATCTGGTTGTTGATACATCGTTTTACTCCTTTACAGCCTGGATAAAGGCTCGTATTTTTTGAATATCCTTTTGACCGTTTGTTTCGACACCACTTGAAACGTCCACCGCAAAAGGGCTAAAAAATGCCCGAGCTGCTTTGACATTTTGTGGATTTAAGCCGCCTGCAATAAAAGTCTGTCGTGTTTTGAGTAAGGTTTGTAATTCTGGGGTGACGCTTTGCCAATGGAAGGTTTTGCCATTCCCACCAGCATACCTTTCATTAGTAACGGGCGCATCTAGTAAAATAAAGTCCGCCGTGCTTCTTTCAATTTGATTTTTTAAACGGGGACTTTGGCCGTTAAAACTCTGAATGATTGGCAAGGGACTGGCTTGCAATTCTGCTTTGAAGACGCCATGAATTTGTAGCAAATCCAGTTGGGCAATTTCAGCAATTTTGGTCACTTCTGCCAAACTAGGTGACACAAAGACCCCGACTTTTTTAACCTTTTTTGGCACCGCTTGGGTGATAGCTAACACTTGTTCTGGAGCAATTTGGCGTTTACTTTTGGCAAAAACAAAACCTAAATAATCTGCTCCGGCTAAAACCGTTGCTTCAACCATCGCTTGATCGGTTAACCCACAAATTTTCACCTTGGTCATAAGCGACTCACTTGCAGTGTTTGAGCGACTTCTCTTGGATTTGGGGCGCGCATGAGTGTCTCACCAACTAAAACCCCATGATAGTAAGGAGCCACTTTTTTGACCTCTTCTGCCGTTTTAAAACCCGATTCACTAATATAAATAGTCGCGCTAGCTGGCGGTGTCAAAGCGACACTCGTTTCAATA
>CAYNOA010000031.1:7091-12481 GCA_964398695.1 uncultured Enterococcus sp.
GCTAATTCGGCTGCGTTATGGGTCTCGACTAAAACTTCTAAATCTAACTCACTTGCTGCTTGATATAAGGCCGCCAAGCGCTCTGGGCTTAAAGCAGCTACAATCAATAAGACCAGGCTTGCACCCGCATTTTTCGCACGTACTAGTTGCTTTTCAGAAAGAATAAAATCCTTACAAAGTAACGGTACTGAAACGACTTGACTGACGGCCTTTAAATCTGCCAGCGTCCCTTTAAAAAAGACTTCATCTGTTAAAACAGAAATTGCACTCACCCCGGCGGCTTCATATTTTTTAGCTTGTGTTAAAATATCAAGATCCGTATTAATATTGCCTTTTGATGGCGAGGCCCGCTTAATTTCACCAATTAAATGCATTTTTTCTGGGTTGTTTTTTACGAGGTCATAAAATTTGACCCGCTGATTATTTGCTTGGACTTCTTCAAAAGGCATCGCTTCAATTTCTTTGGCTTTTTCTTTTAAAATCTTTTCTAAAAAATCCATTCTTTTTTATCCTCCTTCTTAACTTTGAGCTGTAAGCAATTGCTGTAATTTATCGTAAGCGGCTCCTGAGGCTAAACACGTTCGCGCAAGTGAAAAGCCAGCTGCGAGCGAATCCACTTTCCCATTGGCATAAAAACCCAAACCTGCATTTAAAACGACCGTTTCTAAATAAGGGGATGGTTTATTAGAAAGGACATCCACTAAAATTTGCGCGTTTTCGCGCGGTCCCCCTCCAGCAATCGCTTCAAGGGGAACCATTGAAAACCCATAGTCTTCAGGAAATAAATCAAATTGAGTAACCTTTCCCTCTTTTAGTAACGCACATTTGGTCACTCCAGCTAAATTGGCTTCGTCCATACCGTTTGCACCATGTAAAACGATGGCCCGTTTCCGACCAAGTTTACCTAAGGTCTCAGCCGTATTGACGATTGTATCGGCGGCATAAGTGCCCATTAATTGGGTTTGTAAGGGTACCGGGTTAATTAGTGGCCCAAGCAAATTAAAAACCGTCGGGGTCGCCAGTTCTTGACGAACTTTCATGACCGCTTTCATACTTGGGTGAAGGGCTGGGGCAAATAAAAAAGCAATCCCAACTTCCTTTAACAAACCACCAATTTCATTCGGCGCAAAATCTAAACGCACTCCGAGTTGTTCCAAGGTATCGGCACTGCCTGAACGACTGGACACACTGCGATTGCCATGTTTGGCCATGATAACGCCGCCAGAGGCTAACACAAAAGCCGACGTGGTCGACACGTTAAAGCTATTGCTATAATCGCCACCTGTACCACAATTATCCATTGAATCTAGTGGCGCATTGGCAATCGTGATAGCTCGTTTTTGCATCACTTGGGCAATGGCCGCTAATTCTTCCATTTGCACCCCTTTGTATTTTAAAGCAATTAACAAAGCCCCGACTTGTGCTTCTGAAAGTTGACCATTAAAGATCGTTTCAGCCACCAATTGCATTTCTTCAAAAGTTAAGTTTTGTCCTTGGTATAGTTGTTTGGTCAATTCTTTCATTTAATTTTCCTCCACGATTTTGATAAAGGCATCGATTAACAATTGTCCTTTGGGGGTCCCCAGTGACTCTGGGTGAAATTGTAAGCCAAAAACTGGATAGGTTGCGTGTTGAATCGCCATCACACAATCCGCGGTCTGAGCAACCACTTTTAATTCTTTTGGTAAACTTTCTTTGGCTAACATCAACGAGTGATAACGCATCACTTTTAATTCCCCCTCAAGCGTGGTAAAAAGACCACTTGGTTCATAATCCACGACGGATTGTTTCCCATGCATAATCTGCGTCGCCGGAACAACTGCTCCTTTTAAGACTTCCCCAATTGCTTGATGACCTAGACAAATACCTAAAATTGGTTTTGTTTGATAAAAAGTCGCAATGACTTGATTTAATAAACCGGCTTCACTTGGCGTCCCTGGACCTGGTGAAAGAACAATGCCTTGAGCTTTTTGCGCAACGATAAGTAAACTCGGATCGTCGTTTCGTAGCACTTGAACGGGAAAGTCTTTAAATTGTTGCACTAAATTAAAGGTAAAAGAATCATAATTATCAACGATTAAAATCATTTTCCACCCACCTCCAGTAAGGCTTTGGCTTTTTGTAAGGTCTCAAAATATTCGGCCGTTGGATCGGAATCATAAACAATGCCAGCACCTGCTTGGACATAGGCCACTTCATCTTTTAAAACGAGCGTGCGAATGCCTATCGCAAAATCAGCTTGGTTATCATGTGAAAAATAACCAATCGCTCCGGCATAGACGCCTCTTTTGACGGGTTCCCATTCGTAGATGCGAGTCATCGCCCGAATTTTGGGTGCCCCACTCACGGTGCCAGCCGGTAAAGTCGCTTTTAATGCATCCATTGCGGTTAAACCTTTTTTTAAGCGGCCTTCAACGAGTGAAACTAAGTGCATCACGTAACGATACTTTTCAACGACCATATAAAGTGGAACCGTTACACTTCCAATTTCGGAAATGCGGCCAATGTCATTTCGGCCTAAATCAATGAGCATCAAATGTTCGGCTTGCTCTTTTTCATCGTTGCGTAACTCTTGTGCAAGAGCCTCGTCTTCGACTTTTGTTGCGCCTCGTTTACGCGTGCCGGCAATCGGATTTGTTGTGACTTTTGCCCCTTTTACTTGAACCAAACTTTCCGGTGAAGAACCAATGACTTTTGTCGATTCATTAAAATCTAAATAATATAAATACGCAGAAGGGTTTGATAAGCGCAACTTGCGATAGTAATCAAAGGGACTTTGTTTGAAGCTCGCTTTTAAACGCTGCGAAGGAACCACTTGAAAAAGATCGCCGGCTGTAATTTTTTCTTTGGCTTGTTTAACAACCGCTTCAAACGCGGCTTGAGTAAAGTTGCTTGTGAATTGTAATGGCTCTAGCGCAAGTGGCCTTTGTTCACTTGGGTTAGGTGTCTGCAGTTCCCGAGTGAGTAAGGCCAATTGGCTTTCTAAGGCGACTTCACTTGTTTGGCTATACATATTTTGAATAACCATCGTCACCGTTTCTTTCTGGTGATCAAACACCACAAATTTTTCAAAAATTAGTAAATCAATGTCCGGCATTCCTAGTTCGTCAAAAGGTGTCAGACCGATTTCCTCGTAACAAGTAATCACATCATAGCCGATATAACCAATCGCACCACCTTGAAAAGGCAGTCCTGCAATTAATGGTTCCTCTTTTAAGACATATTGTTCAATTTCTTTTAAGGGATCTTGAACCGGATACCTTTTTGCTTGTTGCGTCAAATGGTTTTTCACCGTCAATTCTTTTTCTTGAAAAGTTAATTCTAAAACCGGATCAAAAGCGATAATGGAATAACGACTCGATTCTTTTTCACGAGGAATACTTTCTAACAAACATTTATTTTTTCCATTGATTCTTAAAAAAGCAGAAACAGGAGTTAGACAATCCCCATTAATTTTTTTTATTTTTTGCATTTTCGGTCACTCCTTTATTCTTTCAAAATAATAAAAAACCTCAGATAAGCGCTCCAAAAAAACACTTATCTGAGGACGAAAATTCGCGGTACCACCTCATTCATAAAGAGTTTGCCTCTTTATGCACTCAATCAGTCGTCAATAAACGACCTTCCTCGCTATCGGGAGTACCCGGAAAGCTCCTACTTTTGTTTCAGAGTTTCTTCAACTAAGCCCATTCATTAAGCGAAAGTTATTTGCTTTTCACCAAGTGCAAACTCTCTGTCAATCTTTCTTTGCTTAACTACTCTTCTTAGTTATGATTTTGCTATTTAATTTTTTAAGCTTCAAAAAAACAAAAAAGCCCTCAACAACGCCACAAAATGCGCTGTTGAGGGCGGAAAATTCCACGGTGCCACCTCAATGAATGAAAATTCATTCGCTCAATCAGTATCAAACAATACTTCTACTCGTTAACGGGAATCCCCCGGAAAAACCTACAGATAAACTTCTTTCAGCCTTTCAGCACAAAAGTCCATTTCACTTCATTGATTGACTGACTTGCACCACCGTCAGCTCTCTGTCAAATCGAAATCAAGTTACTTCTCTTTTGTTTTGCTTGTTTATTAAATTTTCACTTATATTACATTAGAAATAAATGAATGTCAACTGAGAAAAGTTTAAATTTTGGTAAAATGATTTTTTTACTGATTGATTAAAGGTTCGAATATCCGAAAATGACGCGATTTCATTTAACACCATTTTCACCGAATGATTCTGTACTGGCTCTATTTTTTATTTTGTATGAATTTCATAGTTCGTCAATTGGCCTTCTTCCCAGTAAAGATCAATTGTTCTTTTTCCGGTCAAACACAACCCTTTCACATAGCCATTTGGTAAAAAATCTGGTAAAGCTGGCAGTAAATTCAATTGGCCAAAGCGCTCGTTGACTAGCGCGTTGGCGATTCCAGCCGTGCCACCAAAATTGGCATCAATTTGAAAAGGTGGATGAACGCCCCATAAATTATCCAAGGTTGAATCAACGAGCATTTTCTTTAAATACTTCCCAGTATTGACTTTATCTTGTAAAACACTATAGAAATTAATAATCCAAGCGCAACTCCAGCCCGTTGTATGATGGGCTAGCTCGCCATTTAAACGCCCCTCTAACGAAACTTTACTTGCTTGAATGAGTGCTTCATCGGCGTCAAAATTCTCGCCTGGAAATAAACCATACAAGTGGCTAAAATGGCGATGACCGGGTTCGCTTTCAATAAATTCTTCATCCCATTCTAGAATTTGGCCTTTTTGTCCGATCTGAACTTTGGCTAAATGTTCTTTTACTTGTGCAATTTGCGGAAGTAAGGCTTCTGCTACATTTAAAATTTGACAGGTTTGGGTAAAGTTCGTCAAGACTTCTTCAATCAGTTGTAAATCCATCGCACTATTTTTTGTGATGGCACAAGGCGGCGCATCTTTGGTTACTTTAAAACGATTTTCCGGTGAAGTCGAAGGCAAGCTATGCCAAGTGCCATCAATTTCGACTAACCAATCTAAAATAAACAAACAGGCCTCTCTTAAAATCGGGTAAGTTGTTTTTCTTAAGAAGTTTTCATCTAAATGATAACGATAATGTTTAAATAATTCTTGGCTTAACCACAAGCCGCCCATTGGCCACATTGCCCACATGGAACTTCCTGGTTGTGCCACGCTTTGACCATAAGGACGCCCAACCGGATTGGCATTCATCCAATAATCAACATTATGATGCGCCACAAAACCACGCATGCCGTAATTTATCTGGGCTGTTTTTTTTCCTTCAACCACTAATTTTTTTAGCCATTCAAAATACGGCGGTAAACAAGCATCTAAATGACAAGTTTGAGCCAGCCAATAATTCATTGGTAAATTAATATTGGTAGTCCAATTGCTACTCCAA
>CAYNOA010000031.1:12491-13724 GCA_964398695.1 uncultured Enterococcus sp.
TCGCGAAGAAGCCAGTAGTAAGTAACGACCATATTGAAAATAAAGCGCGTATAAACTAGGGTCTGGCGCACCTTTTCTTAAACGAGCGAGACGTTGATCCGTTGGTAAGGCAATCTTTTGCCCGAACCCAATCGCAACTGTTTGAAAAAGAGGTTGATAATCAGCTAAATGGCTTTGCTTAATGCTCGCATAAGTTTGACCTTGTGTCTTTTTAGCTGGTCGAATCAAGCTGACTTGCAAAATCAAGGTATTCGCCTTGGTAATCAAGAGTTGGTTGGCTGCCACGGCCACTTGCCCATCCGTCTGATAAATTTTAATTTCACCGGTATAAGCTTGCCCCTTCGTCCCTTGAATGAATGATTCTGCGCGAGTCGGAATGTAATTGGGATCCACATGTTCCGGGCATTGCCCTTTGATTTGAATGCTTGTTTGTGTATAGCAGACGGTTGGATTTAACTTTGAGTCAAAGGTAACACCACATTGAAACTGTTGACCTGTGATTTGAATAAACAGCGCATCATGCGGGTAACTAACAAAATACTCGCGGGTCAATTTCGTCTGCCCTTGCCCGCTTTCGACGGTTGCCAGTGCCCTGGCTAAATCTAAAGAACGCGTGTAATTTTCAGACGTTTGATTGGGAAAAGTTAAGATTAAATGGCCAAAAGGTAAATAACTTTCGCCGTACTCACCAAGCAAGTGTTTTTCGGCGAGATCTTGAGCGGCTTCATATTCTTTAGCTAAAATTAAGCGCCGGACTTCAGGTAAATATTTTAAAGCCTTGGGGTCATTTTTATCCCGCGCATAGCCTGACCAAAGGGTTTCTTGATTTAAACCAATCACTTCTTTTTCTACTCCACCCCAAATCATGGCCCCTAGTGAACCATTGCCAAGTGGTAAAACCTCTTCCCATTTTCTAGCGGCTTGTAAGTATTCTAGTTTTAAATCTTGTTCGTTCATCGAAAAAACCTTTTCCTTTATTTTGTTATTGTAATCGCTCACAATTTTAACATATTTACTAGCCTTTTACCTTTTTAAAAAAGCGTTTTCATGATTTTTCATCACAAAAACGCTTAATTTTATTTTTATTTAAACCTCGTTAAATAAATATTTTTGTAAACTTCTAGATAAATCGAAAAATAATCAATGTTTTAATCATTCTTATTACAAAATTAGACTACTGTTGCATCCATCTTGATTTCAAATTATTTCAGGATACAATTTTTTCAATTTGAT
>CAYNOA010000032.1:0-1034 GCA_964398695.1 uncultured Enterococcus sp.
AAGCAGACTAAAAATAGAGGGGAAATTCATCGGTTGATGAGTTTACCCTCTATTTTCTATTGCAAATTGATCTCCAGCTGCTTGGAGCATAACGCCTTTTAAAACACCTTTTTTTATTGGCCAAAAAATCGTTGTTCTTCTGACGTACTCGCTTTGCCGATTCCAATTCCTGTTAAGGCACTCAATACTGAAAAAACAGGCGAAAGTAAACTAAAGAAGACAAATGGTAAAAACGCCAGCGTTGGGATGCCAAAGGTCCCTGCCACGAAACTTCCTGCCACCCCCCATGGAATTAAGTAATTAATCACGGTTCCGCCATCTTCTAATGAACGACTCAAGACAAGTAAGTTTATCTTATTTTTCTTATAAACTTCTTTAAAAGCATTTCCTGGTAAAATAACTGATAAGAATTGTTCGCCAATGAAGAAATTGACCCCTATTGCCGTCAATAAGGAAGCAATAATGATGCCGGCATTGGACTTTAATTTAGTGGCAACAAAGTTCATCACCGTTTCAATAAGCTTTGTCTCCATTAACAAACCACCTAATGATAAAGTTAAAATAATTAATGCCACCGTTGGCATCATGCTCATCAGTCCACCACGCGAAAGAAGAAAATCAATTTGTTCGTTGCCAGTTTGTGAAATAAAACCAGACTCAATATGATTGGCAATTTCTAAAAATGACGTATCTGGTGTTTGAACTAAAATAAATAAAATCCCCACACCCACATTAATAATAATAGTTAAAATAGCTGGTATTTTTTTCCAGGCACATAAAAACATAATTAAAATAGGGAGCAAAGCCCATAATGAAATCGAAAAATTCGCTTCTAAAACGGCGGTTACTTTAGCAATTTCAACTAGCTCAACTTGTTCATTTTGCACACCTAAGACCGCAAATAAAAGTAAGGATACCATAAAGGCTGGGATGGTTGACCACATCATATGTTGAATATGTTTAAATAAATCCACCTCTGCAATAGCCGCAGCCAAGTTCGTTGATTCTGATAAAGGCGACATTTTATCACCAAA
>CAYNOA010000032.1:1044-13667 GCA_964398695.1 uncultured Enterococcus sp.
TCCAAAAAAAGCAATTCCGATGGTTGACATCACTGTAAAAGCATTGCCGACCGCACTACCAACAATCGCACAAACAATAAAAATCGACGGCACAAACCATTTTACACTAATGAGTTTGAAGCCATAAACCATCAAGGTGGGAATAATCCCGGCTTGAATCCAAATAGCGATTAATGCGCCAACTAATAGAAAGATAAAAATGGGAATAATACCGGGTTTTACCCCATTGACAAAGCCCTCGTTGATTCGTTCAAAAGGGATTTTTTTCGCTAAGGCGTAAATCATCGTTACAGCAATCGCAAATAATATGGCGATACTTGGGGTGATTTTTAAGACAATGACGCCAATTGAGATACTCGCGATAATAAAGCCTAAAATCAGACTTGCTTCAATCAGACTTGGTTGATTTTTTTTCATGTTTTTTCTCTCCTATTTCTTTTTTAGTCAAACTTTACTACCAGAGAAAAAACGATAATAACTTACACCACCAACGTTCATGGCAACCTCACCTCCTAAAAATAAAATAAAAAAAGCCCCTAGCTAATTATAGCTAAGGACGAAATGCTTTCGTGGTACCACCTTAATTTAAGAACAGCCAAACCCGTTCTCCTCAATCATTCATTTAATTGTTATACGATACTGTGTAATTCAGTTAAGTTATTATCATCGATTCGCAGCAACCATCGACTTTCTGAACAGGGAATAACCAACCTACTAAAAGTAAAGAGCTAAAAATAACGCTTCGTTAAAGAAACATTGTTGTCACTATAGCAAGTTTTTGGATAAAAAGCTACTCTTTTGTTGTATTTATTTGAAATCATTACCCAGCAGCGGTAGACTAGAATGGAAAAGGAGTGAAGAAAATGAACGAAATAAATCCTCAAATTGTTTTAGATTTTTGGTTTAAAGAAACACCTGCGCAAAATTGGTTTAATGGCGGTGACGCACTTGATCAAACCATTATTACTAAATTTGGTGCTGCTCATCAAGCGGCCAGTCAAGGCGAATTGGCATATTGGCGTAAAACTATTCACGGTTACTTGGCTGAAATCATTTTATTAGATCAATTTTCACGCAATATTTATCGGAATCAAGCGCAAGCTTTTGCTTATGACGGGATGGCGCTTATCTTAGCTCAAGAAGCACTTAAACGTGCAGATGTAAACGACTTAGCAACGATTGAAAAGGGCTTTTTAATCCTCCCTTTCATGCATAGTGAGTCCTTGAAAATTCACCAAGAATACGCCTACTTATTTGAAGAAGCAGGCCTAGAAGATCGTTTGAAGTATGAAAAATTACATGTGGCAATCATCGAAAAATTTGGCCGTTATCCACATCGTAATCAAGTCTTGGGTCGCGTTTCAACTCCTGTAGAAATTACTTTTTTAAAGGAACCGAATTCTTCTTTTTAATTTAGCTTTTTTTCGCGCTATTTGTAAATAGTGATTCTACCTTCTTCAGTAATAAAGAAGGCCCTTTGACAGAAACGATTTCTGTCAAAGGGCCTTCTCTTTTTAATTTTTCTTTTTTCGCGGCCTATCCACCATGAGTAACGCAATCATCACATACAAAATCCAATTTTCACGGTGGTACAACAAATAGCTTGGTAACCATTTGGTGGCATACTTCGCTTTGTATTTTCGCAAGCCTTCAAAAGAATAAAAACGAGAACCAAAACGATAAACTAAATGCGCCACGCGTTCTTGTAAAAAGCTCTTTTTAAAAACCCCTACATTGGCAAGCGGGGCCATCCCAAGACTAAAATACTCTATGCCGTGTGCTTGGCTCCACTGAAATAAATGGATAAATAAAAAATCCATACTTCCGGCCGGTGCTTCTTGTGGGTGGTGACGCATCAAGTCAATGGTGGCTACTTTTTTTTCATAGGCGGGCATTAAATTCGCAAATGCTACTATTTTGCCAGTTTCATTTCTGACAAGTGCAATTTCGGAGCGCTGCAAATAATCTTCAGCAAAAAAACCTAAAGAAAAACCTTTTTCTTTTCGACTCCCTAACCAAGCATTTGAAATTTGATACAGTTGGGTTAAAAATTCTGCTGAATAAGGTGGTTGAACGACTTCAAAAGTTGTCCCAGTTTTTTCTAAACGATTCATAAGTGCACGAGTGCCTCTCATTGGCTTACCTGAAAGAGAAAAATCTGGCAAATAAACTTGCGCTTCTTCACCCATTTTAAAGAATTCATACCCGTACTCATGCAAAATGAAGACAAAAGGTTCAGAAACCTCATAAAAGACCGGACTATATCCCAAGTAATCGGCTTGATTGATGATTGCTTCTAACGCGGCTGGGAAAGCTTCTTTTTTACCAGAAGGATCCCCCATCACGATACACTTGTTGTTACAAATCGCAAATTGAAAAAAAACGGTCTCCTCCCCTGCTTGTTCGTAAACAAAAATCCGCTTATCTTTTAAAAAGACGAGCTGACTATTTAAATTTCCGCCATAGGTTTGCAAAATCGTGGTCACTTTCTTTTCATCAAAAGATTCTCCTAGTTGTTCTTTTTCCCCTTGAAAATAACGAATCCAAGTATAGTGAATCGCCATTAAGATGGTAACTAGTAAAAAACTATAAAGAAAGAGTTGTTCGATTGGCAAAACAAAAAACGAGAAAATTTTTGCGTCGGGATGCGTTGAGGGGACACTCCTCATGTTTCTTGCAGCTAGAAAAAAGTAACTAATGGCTAAAGTTGTTAAGATAGAAAAATCAATTGTCAGCCATTCCCAAGCATAAACAAGTTGACGACGAACGAGTTCTTTCCGACTTAAATAAGTAAAGACACCAAGTAAAACCAAACTTAAGATTAAGATTTCCCCATATTGGGTAAAATAACAGTAAATAATCGTCCCAAAAAGCAAGATCATCGCTACCGGGTAGGCCCGGGTTACTTTGGCAGCTAAGACTCGGCCAATTAATAAAAAAAGCGTGCCGATAATCAAAGTTGGTAATTGTGCCACAAATTGTAACCGACTAACATGAAATTGATTAAACCAATGGTATTTTTGAAACCATTCCGGCATCGTATTCGTAATCACAAATAAAATACCAAAAACATAATAGCCGACAAAAGACAGTTTGTGAATAAATTTTTGCGAAATTTCTTTAGGAACCCCATCGTATTTTTTATTAAAGCGACTACCGACCGTTTGAGCAAAAAATGGTAAAGAAATTAAAAAAGGAATGAAATAATAAAATAGACGGTATAACAACAACCAACTCGCAGCGACTTCTTTTTGTACACCAATTGCCGATAAACTAAGTAACATCATTAAATCAAAACTACCGATGGCTCCTGGAATCATTGAAACAATCCCAATTACGCTGGCCGCAATAAAGAGTGGTAAAATCGCAGTTACTTGAAAAGAGACCCCCATCAAACGCCCGATTAAGACAAAACTACCAAAAACGCCGGTCCATTCAAGCAAAGAAGTCAAGATTAAAAATAATTGTTCCTGATAACTCACTTTACCGATATAGGTTTTGTGATAAAACGAGTTTAACAATAATACCATTGGAAAGTACAAACTTCCACCTAATAACCAAGGCCAATATTGCTGGGCATAGGCTTGATTACCAGAAGGAAACCAGACAATCAATAAACCAAAAAGACTATAAATCGATAAACCTGACATAATAAATAAAAAGATTTTCGATAACATTTGCGTGACTGTTTTTGCATCTTGATTTTTCCCATAAAAACTGGAGCGCAAGCCAATACTAATGACGCCACCAAAACCCGCTACATTGTTAATAGTATTGACGACCCAACTCGTTTTTAGTAAATATTTCTTAGTGATTTTTTGTTGTAAAGATTGCGTTAACAAATAATCATAACCTACCATTGGTAAGACCGCTACCAAGCCAATTACTAGCATTAAGGCAATTTTCCACAAAGGAATTTGTCCCATCGTCGCCATGATTTTCGCATAAGAAAAAGTCTGGCTAATTAACATGATTTCTCTAATAATAATTAACAACACTGAGATTAAGAAAATCACTTTAATTATGCCTAGATTTTCTTTTAACCACTCGCTTCTTTTTTTCACTAAATCACCTGCTTTGCTTGATAAAATTGAATGACTTCTTGATTAAAACTGGCTGGATTTCTCTTGGCATATTGATGCCCTTCCCCTTGCATTCGAATAAAGGAAGCCTTTGGAATAACGCGCGTCAGATATTTGGAATGTCGTAATTTTATAACATCGTGTTTTCCAACGATGATTAGGGTTGGACAATTAATCTGATGTAATTGACTTTCTAAAACGCCAAGATCTCCTTTCATTAGCTGAATAACCAGTAGTTTTTCTTTGTACTTGGCATTGAACCAAGCGCCCATTTGATACCAACCAAATTGAAAATGAGTCGCTAGATTTGCCCACCATTTCACACCAGAAACAAGCGTATTGCCGGCATTTAAGACTAAGGAAGCCACTTTTTCGGGGTATAAAACGGTAAATACTAGCGCCAAATTCGCCCCATCACTAAAACCTAAAAGATGGACTTGTACGAGTTGTTCTTGAAGCATTAGCGCCACTAAATCCTCTGCCATTAATGCAAAGTCGAGTTGTTGACGGGTATTGTTTGACTTTCCGTGTCCGCGACTATCAATGACATAAACAGTAAAATATTGAGTTAATATCGGTACTTGGTAACTAAAGTACCCACCCGCTCCACCATTACCATGCAAAAGAAACAAGGGTGCCCCTGAACCACTTTTTTGATAATAAATTTGAGTACCATCGGCTGTCATTAAAAACTGTTCCTCTAATTTCATCTTAATCACCTGTCTGTTGAAAATCAATTTTTAACTTGTTATGATAATCATACTACGAATTCATAAAAAGAAGCGAATAAAAAGAGGTGCTAGAATGACAAAAAAAAATCCTTGTCGTGGAAGATGAGCCAATGACGCGTGAAGGAATTGTTGCCTACCTTCAGCATAAAGGTTATTTGGTTTGGACCGCTGAAGATGGCCAGCAAGCGCTTGAGCTCTTTCATCAAAGGACTTTTGATCTTATTTTATTAGATATCATGTTACCCCAGAAAAACGGTTTTGAGATTTTAAAAGAAATTCGAAAAACAAGTATGCTCCCTGTCTTGATGTTAACAGCGATGACCGATGAACAAACTCAAATTTTAAGCTTTGATGCACAAGCTGATGACTATTTACCAAAACCTTTTTCTTTAGTCGTCTTAGAAAAAAGAGTGGCTGCTTTATTGCGCCGCACGAGTCAAAAAAGTCATCGATTAAAAGAGCAGTGGCAATTTCAAGCGGCCGTCGTTGATTTTAGTGCCTATACGGCCACGCTCAATCAAGCAGCCGTTGATATTAAGCCCAAAGAAATCCAACTTTTGAAATTATTAATTTCGCATCCTAGCCAAGTCTTATCCCGTGCGCAAATCCTTGACGCTTTATATGGCGAAAACGAAGCCCCTTTTGATCGAGTAGTGGACGTTTATATTAATAATTTACGCAAAAAATTGGCACTTACTTGCATCCACACAGTTAAGGGTGTCGGTTACAAATATGAGGAAACGCGATGAAAAAATTAAAATTACTCCCTAAAACCTTTTTGTACACTTTTGGCTTAGTGAGTGTGGTGCTTCTTTTTGCCCATTCCTTACTTTATTTTTCCTTGCCGACTTTTTATTTGGCTCAAAAAAACAATGAAGCCCAAGAACGCTTAACGCAGTTAGTCCAACTTTTTGAAAAAAAAGAAAAAGAACAAATTTTACAAGCCGCTCAAAAATACGCGCTTACGTATAATACAAACATCGATTTGAGCGTTGCAGGCCAAACCTACTATTTTCAAGGTTATACACCGGTTAGTATTCAGCTTGATGATGCGTTTTCACGTCGTTCTGAAACCAAAGTTATTGATCAAAGTGATCTTTTCGGTCATTCGCTGATTTTAGCCCAACAAAGCTTTACGAATAGCCAAGGACTTGATTTTCAAATTCAATTGATGCTAAACGTTCAACCTGTCGATGAGGCCAAACAGATTGTTTTTAAATTGTTACCTTATACTTTTTCTTTAGGCCTTGTGGTCGCCTTAATCGCTGCTTACTTTTATAGCCGAATGTTAACAACACCCATCAAAAAAATACTGGAAGTCACCAAACAAATGGAACAATTAACCCCCGATGCCCACAACCTTGTCGCTTCAGAAGACGAATTGGGCCTTTTAGCGGAAAATATTAACGATTTGTATGATACGCTATGGCATACAATCGACTCATTAGAAAATCAAATTATGTTGATTGAAACACTTGAAAAAGAAAAAATTGAATTTCTTCGCGGGGCCTCTCATGAACTAAAAACCCCTTTAACTTCTTTGTCAATTTTGTTAGAAAATATGCAGTTAAAAATCGGAAAGTACCAAGATCGTGATCATTATTTGCTTGAAGCTCAACACTTAACCCAAAGTTTAGCCGAAATGATTCACCAAATTTTAGAAAGTACGTATTTACAAGCTGCCTCACTTCAAAACAAGCAAACGATTAATGTAAAGGAAGTTTTTTACGAAGTGGCTCAAGCTTATACAATCATCGCCCGGAGTAAACATTTCGTTTTTGAGACAAATTTAGCAAGCGACTGTCTTGTGTTCATCGATCAAAAACAACTCGAGAAACTTTTCTCTAACTTACTATCAAATGCCATTGCCTATACGCCAAATGGGCAAAAGATTCAGGTAGACTTAAGCAATGGCGTCTTTACCATAAGAAATGAGACACCTGAAATGGCCCCTTTTGTTTTAGACCAACTCTTCCAACCTTTTTATCGACCAGATTTCAGTCGCAATAAAAAAGATGGGGGCACTGGACTAGGCTTATATTTTGTCAAAACTATTTTAGATAGCAATCACTTACCCTACCGCCTGGATTGGCAAGCAGGTTTTTTTATTTTTGAAATTGATTTTTCAAATAAAAACGCGCATGAAACTTCCGTTTTATAAACGGGTGACATGCGCGTTTTTTTAGTAACTCTTGGTCGTTATTTTGCTTCTTTTACTAAACAGTTATTCATATTCTGATAATATACTCATCAACTTTAGTGGATTTGTTTCCTTAAAAATGGTTTGTAAAACAGTCGGACTTTTTTCTAAATAATGAATCAATGAAAATAATTTTTTGAATTGAGGATCTTTTAGTTCTTCTTTTTGAATGGCTAAAAGCAAAACAAGTTGAACTTTTTCACCATGCCAATCAAGCGGTTCTTTTAGCGTTGCAATCGAAATGGTTGATGCCAAAACAAGAAGTGGGTTCCCATGTGGTAAAGCAATTAAAGGGGCCACTCGTGTACTAGAACGGCGCTCTCTTTCAATCAGTGAACTCGTAAAATCTTTTGTTACATAGGCATTTTCAACGAGCGGTTGACTTAAAAAGGCCAGTAATTCATACATATCTGAAAAAGCCAACTGTGGATAGACTAAAAATGGACTAGTGAACCGTGGAAATTCAAAGTGCTTTTTGCGTTTTTTGGGGTAATGTCCTAGCATATAAGTCTTAATATGGCCGATGTTTTCTTCTGTAATCATGGGTGAAATTTGAATTACCGGTTGTTTGGCTTCTGGTAGTGGAACGGTACTCAAAATAAAGTCAACTTCTGGTTCACTCACAAGTGCGGGGGCTTTTGTTTGGATAATTTCAACCACCATTAATTCCGGAATTTCACGATTCAAGCGTGCCTCTAAAAAAGTTGCCATTGAACGGGTGTACTGCGTAACTAACAGCGCGGTAAATTGCTGCACTTCTCTTTTTTGCTTGCGTTCAAAAGCGGCTTGGAAGTGAACCGTCAAATAAGCAATTTCTTCTTGGGGTAAATAAAAAGCCTCTTGTTCAAAGAAAGCTTCTAGTGCCATTTGAATTACTAGAAACAAATGGGTATAGGTTCCTAAAATTTCCTTGGTTAGTGGATTCGCAATGGAAAAACCATAGTTCACTCGAAAATAAGTTGATGATAAATGGGCCTGTAAATTTTGTCGTAAAATACTGTCTTCACTAAAATCGGTCCCCATCATTTGTCCGACTTGCTGAATTAAGTGATTGCTCAAATTTTTCGTTTCTTTTTGTAAAGAATCGCTTTCGTCTTCTTTAGCTAGTAACGTCGATAATCGTAGTGCCAGATAATCAATTTCATTGGTTGAAAAAACAATCGGATAAGTATCGGCAAGACGCGCTAAGATTTGGCTACTTAGTTTTTGCGCTAAGGTATCGCCCACCATTTTATGTTCTTCTTCACTTAAGATGACGGTTTCCCCTTGCCACATTCGTTCAAGCATAAAATAAACGTGGATATCAATACTTGATAATTCACTATCATAGTTGATTTTTTCTTTGGCTAACTCTTCCCTTAAAATACTTTGAATCGATGACAAGATTTTTTTCGAGAAAAAATCCTTCAACATCACTGTTTGTGGATCGACTTTTTGAATTGCTTTTAAATTTTGCGCCAGTAGCTCACGCTTTTTACGTTCGGCTCCTTCAATGAAGGTCCCTAGTCTTGGTTTAGAGACCAAATTTAATTGATGAAATGAAAAATACGGAGCAACTTCAACTAATAGACGTTTGACTTCTTTGCGGCTCACAAAAAGCTTTTCGGCTAATTCTTCTAATGTTTGCCCTTCTTTGGCCATTAGTAAATGAAAAATTAATAGCTGCTCACTTTTTTGATTATCAAATGTTTTCCCGTGAAGCAGTTGATTGAGTTGTTTTTTTAGCAAATCTTTTTCAAAATTCGTTCCTTTTAAACGAATCCCCGTCCCTTTTTTACGTTCTACAGCGATTTTAAAGTCTTGGATTAAGATAAATTCTTCAATCGTATTTAAATCGCTTTGCAAAGTGCGCTCGGAAACTTTAAAAGATTGGGCAATTTCTTTCGTTGTCTGATAAGATACTTGCTTGGTTAAATACAAAGCTACGGCTTGTTGGCGACTATTCAACTTTTTCCCCTCACTTTTTTCTTCGTTAATACTAAAATAAACCATGTTAACAATAAATGCCAACATGGTCTACTTTCTTTTTACATTTCAGCAAGTAACGCTTTGATTTCTGCTTGATCTTTCGCTTGCATTAAGGCTTGACGGAAATCGTCATCCATTAATTTACGCGATAGGCGTTGTAAGATTTTTAAGTGCATGTCGCCTTGAGCATCTTTTGGAACTGCAATCATGAAGATTAAGTGCGAAGCTTCGCCATCAAGTGATTGCCAGTCGACACCGGTCTTACTACGAGCGAAAGCTAAGCTTGGTGTTTTTACACTGTCTGATTTTCCATGAGGAATTGCAATCCCCATACCAATCCCCGTTGTGCTTTGTGCTTCGCGTGTATAGATTGCTTCTTTAAAGCTTGCGGCACTCGTCACATTCCCTGTTGCCGCTAATCGTTTCGTTAATTCATCAATCACTTCTTCTTTGCTAGCTGCTGGAATATCTAACACAATCGAATCATCCGCAATAATATCTAAAATGGAAGAAAATTCCGCTTTTGGCATTGTGACTTCTTTTTCTACACTTGGTTTTTCCACAACTACAGGTGGGGCTGTTTGAATCGTTGGTTTTAAGAAGCTTAACATTAAAACCGTTACCGCAATACCGGCTGCCACGGCAACAAAGAACATTAAGACATTCCCAACCGCACCTAAAACCGCTACAATTGGACCGCCATGAGCCACTTGGTTGGTGACGCCACTTAACATGGCAATTACTGAACCAGTCATTGATCCAACTACAATACTTGGAATCACTCGAACCGGGTCAGTTGAAGCAAATGGAATCGCTCCTTCGGTAATCCCGAAAAGTCCCATCGCAAAAGCGGCTTTTCCAGCTTCTTGTTCTGGTCGTGTAAATTTATTTTTCAAAACAAATGATGCCGTTCCTAAAGCCAGTGGTGGAATACAAATCGCAACGGCAATTGGTCCCATAATTGAGTAGTTGCCTTCTGCAATCAAACCTGAACCAAATAAGAAGGCAACTTTATTAAATGGCCCACCCATATCAAAGGCAATCATCGCTCCCAAAATCATCGCTAAAATGACTTCGCTACCACCTTGCATCCCAACTAAGAATTCTGTTAAGGCTTTAAACATCCAAGCAACTGGCTCACCAATAATATAAATAAATGATAAACCTACAATGACTGAACTAACAATCGGAATAATAATAATTGGCATAATTGATTGGACGACTTTTGGTACGGGAATTTTTTTAATCGCAAGAACAATATATCCCGCTAAGAAACCCGTAATAATTCCGCCTAAGAAACCAGCATTTGCATCACTGCCATATAAGGCACCGTTAGCAGCTAACATCCCGCCGACAAAACCGGGCACTAAACCGGGACGATCCGCAATACTTTGCGCAATAAAGGCCGATAATACTGGCACCATTAAGCCCATCGCAATGCCACCAATACTTAACATTGTTGCCCAAATTGTGCCATCTGGAACAACAATCCCACCAGGACCAGGTTCGCCACCTAAAGTTAAAGCTAAAGCGATTAATAATCCACCGGTTACCACAAATGGAACCATATAAGAAACACCATTCATTAAACTCTTATAAATTTGCTGGCCAAGGCCTTTTGTTTCTTTTTGTTGCTCAACATGGGCCGTTTCTGAATCACTCAAATGAATCGGCGCTTTGTTCTCTAAAATTTGTTGAACCAAGGCCACTGATTTGTGAATACCATCTTGCACGCCCACGTTAATTAGTTGTTTGCCGTAGAAACGAGACAAATCTACTTTCGTATCTGCCGCAATGATGACTCCTTGCGCTTCTTGAATATCTTGGGCACTGAGTTCATTTTCAACCCCAATGGAGCCATGTGTTTCGACAATGACTTGTACCCCTAATTCTTTACCAGCTTTTTCTAAATTTTCGGCTGCCATATAAGTATGGGCAATCCCAACTGGACAAGAAGTAATTGCTACGATTTTTTTCATTTTTACCACTCTTCACCTTCTATTATATAAAAAAATAAAAAAGAATTAAGGTTAAGTACTTGCAGTTATAACGGCAATCATGGAATGATTAAAAAAAGCCGCATTTCTGCGACTTTTAAACTTTCTAGCGGACATTGCCCATTAGGTTTTGAATAGGTTTACGGATAAAGAATAACGCAATCCCTGTTAAGACTGCAACGCTTCCGACAATCCCAAAGTACGCACCTTCAGTTGCTGGTGTAAAGAAACGAGCGATTTGCGCATTAATTGCTTGTGAAGTCGCATCGGCTAATAACCACAAAGCTAAAGTCTGTGCTTGAAATGCCTTCGGTGCTAATTTGGTTGTTACGGAAAGACCCACTGGTGACAAACACATTTCACCAATAATCATAATGAAAAAACTTAAAATTAACCACATTGGACTTACCCGTTGGTCCGTTCCAAATAAAATGGACGGAAACATCAGTAAAAGAAAAGAACCGCCCGTAAATAAAAGACCAATTGAAAACTTAGCAACCGTTGTTGGTTGACGATCGCCTAATTTTGTCCATAACCAAACAAAAAAGGGAGTTAATAAGACCACAAAGACCGGGTTTAATATTTGGTACCAACTAGCTGGCACGTTAAAACCCCAAAGCGTCCCTTGTGTTCGATCGGCCGCAAACAAAGCTAAAATCGATGAGCCTTGCTCTTCTAAAGACCAAAAAACAATGGCAGATAAAAACAATGGGATATACGCCCGGACTTTACTGCGTTCTTCTGGCGTCACATCTTTTGAAGTTAACATTTTTGTAAAATAGTAAAAAGGCAAACCAATCCCTAACACGCTCACAAAATTGATAAAGAAATCAATATTTAAAACATTCATTAATGCCGCTGTGACAAAGATTAAAAGTACAACAACTGAAACAAGTCCACTTATTTTTGCTAATTTCTGACGTTCTTCTTTTAAAATCGGATTCGTTGGTTTTAGACCAATTTCTTTTAACGTCTTTTTCCCTTGGAAATAATAAACAATTAAGCCTACAAACATCCCAACCGCTGCCACTGAAAAACCTAAATGATAATTCACATTTTGGCCTAGAGTACCAACAATAATTGGTGCTAATAAACTCCCTAGATTAATCCCCATGTAAAAAATTGAAAAACCAGCATCACGTCTTAAGTCTTCTGGCGCATATAAATTCCCGACCATCGTTGATACACTTGCTTTTAACATTCCCGTACCAATCACAATAAAAATCATCGAAATAAATAAAGCCGTAATCCCAAATGGCGTTGCTAAAACAATATGTCCGAGCATAATCAAAAGACCGCCAATAAAGACTGTTTGACGCATCCCTAACAAACGATCTGAAATCCAACCACCTAAAATACTCGACATGAAAACAAGTGAACCATAAACGGACATGATTGCTACCGCCGTGGCTTTTGGCAAAGCTAACCCACCATTGGCAATCGTATCATACATATAATAAAGTAAAATCGCACGCATACCATAATAGCTAAATCGTTCCCACATCTCTGTAAAGAACAAGGTTGCGAGTCCTTTTGGTTGTCCTAAAAAACTTTTGTCTGTACTATCCATAATTCCACCTTTTCTTTTTTCAAAAATAGTTCAATTTTTCTGAAAATTTGCGATATATTTTCTTAAACAATGAAA
>CAYNOA010000033.1:0-13436 GCA_964398695.1 uncultured Enterococcus sp.
GAATACATCGTCATCATCTTCACCTCGATATGATTCGATCACATATCGACATTTATAAGTATATATTTATAGGTTTTTACACATTACCATTAGCTGTTGTTACCCTCTTTTTTTAGTTGGCATCAAACTTTGATTCAACATCGCCTCTGCGTAAGTTGCGCGGTTTCGCTCATCTAACGCTCCATATTCTTCCCAGGCTTTATTGTCTAGGGATAACTCCTGCTTCGTAAATGTTGGTTGATTACCGTTTAGTTCGATTGTTTGCGTCCCTTGATATTCAAGCTGTGCCAATTCTTCATTGCTAGCTTGTCTTTGACTTTCACTAATCAATTGACTAGCTTTTTTTACCTTCGTCGTCTTCTTTTTCGTCAAAATTTTCAAAACTTGTTTTTGGTGTTTTATAGCTATTTTAGATTCTGTAGCCAGTCCCAATTGATCATTTGCTAAAGCAGTTGCCCCAAACATATTTGAAAATATTAGGAAAGAAAAGACTACCCACACTAGAAGGATTTGTTTTTGCTGCTTACTTTTGTTCTTTATCTTTATGAAATGAATCGAACAAAAGAAAGATAAAAGAAACAATCCCCCCATCACCCAATTTTCCATTTTCTCATCTCCTTATATGCCATTTTATACAAAAAAATAGCTAGGAATGACCAAGTCCTCCTAGCTATTTGAAAGTCAAAGGTCGATGGACCAATCATTTCTTTCAAGTAATGTTTTTATTTTTGTTACGCTTTTAAAATCTTACTTTGCTAAACGATAAATGGCGTCCGCATAAATTGCTGCGGCTCTGAATAAATCATCTAAACTCATAAATTCATTGGCTTGATGCATGGTATCGGTATAGCCTGGGAACATCGCACCAAAAGCCACTCCGCGTTCAAGTAAACGACCGTAAGTGCCTCCACCGATAATTTGTTCATAGCCTTTTTCCCCAGTATGGTCTTCATAAACTGCTAACAAGGTTGAGACTAGTGGATCTTCCATCGGTACATAATGTGGGCCTGAATGATGTTCTTGACTAACTAACGCTGTCAAAAGCTCACCCATTGTTGTTTGAATGCCTTTTTCTAAAGTTGCTTGGTCAGTTCCTTGTGGATAACGGAAATTCAAGTTGATGCTAGCCCTTGCTTGACCGGCTTCAAAATCAAATAACCCCGCATTCATCGTTAATTTACCCATTTTTTCATCGTTGTAAGCGACACCTAATTTTTCACCATAAACATCTAAATGAATTAAAGTAGCAGCAGCTAAAAAGTTTTTCGCTCCGGCGCCAAATTCATAATGGTTTAAGAAGACCGCTAAATAAGTGGCCGCATTGATGCCAGCTTCCGGGTGGGCACCATGGGCACTTTTCCCGATTAGTTTAATGTTGACCGTCCCGCCATGCACTTCAGCGGTTCCTGAAATCGGATTTTCAGCCACAAAGCCTTCAAAGGCTTCTGCTAAAGCAACTGCGCTTTCGTTTGAGTCGGTCACAATAACGGCAATGGCATCTTGTGGAACCATATTAGCGCGTAAACCCGCTTTAAATGAAACCAATTCATAATCGCCGGCATTCGTTGTCACAAATTGCGGTGTAATCGAAATATTGCCTTTTTCACCGTTAATAATTGGAAATTCTGCGTCTGGTGCAAAACCAAAATCAGGCATGGCTTCATGCTCGAAGTAGTAATCCATGTCTTTCCAAGTACTTTCTTCGTCTGATCCTACAACAAAGCGGATTTTTTTCGAAACAGGTAAACCAAGTTCTTTAATAATTTTTAAACCGTAATAAGCGGCCAGACTTGGGCCTTTGTCATCTGAAGAACCACGGGCATAAATTTTATTATCTTTAATGACTGGTACATAGGGATCGGTCTCCCAACCATCACCGGCAGGTACCACGTCCATATGTCCAAAAATCCCTAAGGTTTCCGTACCTTCGCCATATTCAATGTGCCCAGCGTAATTATCCACGTTTTTCACAACAAAGCCATCGCGTTTGCCATAAGCTAACATATGTAATAAGGCATCGCGTGGTCCTGGACCAAAAGGAGCGTCCGCCGTGATTTTATCGTCTTCACGTTCACTTTTCACTTTTAAGATTTCAATTAAATCATTGAGTAAATCGTCTTTTCGCTGCTCAACTTCTTGTTGCCAATTAATAGTCATAAGATTTCCTCCGTATCATTTATTATATCTATTATGATACCACTTCTTTTTTAAATAGGGGATTTTTTCGAGGTTTTTCTTAAAAAAGGCTATAATAAAGAAAAAAGGCTAGGTGGGAAAGAGATGAAAAAATTAGACGCTGCTTGCTTGAAAATTATCAAAAAACGAACACGCGATTCGCACAAAGGTCATTATGGGCGCGTGTTATTAATTGGTGGAAACGAACAATATGGTGGTGCCATCATGATGAGTGCAGAAAGTTGTCTAAAAGCCGGTGCTGGCTTAGTCACCGTTGCAACTCACGCCAATAACCACAGCGCACTCCACGCACGCCTGCCAGAAGCGATGGTCATCGATTGGAAGAATCAAACGTTATTAAAAAGCGTTTTTGACCAAACTGAAGTCATTGTCATTGGACCAGGACTTGGTCTAGATACTTTTAGTCTTTCTTTACTCACTTTTGTTTTGCAAAATCAAAAAAACCAGCAATGGTTAGTCATTGATGGTTCGGCTTTAACCCTTTTCGCCCAAGAAAAACTCCAATTGCCTTACCCGCAACAAACCGTTTTAACTCCTCATCAAAGAGAGTGGCAACGAGTCAGCCAAATAGCGATTGCCCAACAAACCCTTAAAAATAATCAAGCAAAACAAGCACAGTTAGATACGATTGTTGTCTTAAAAAGCCATCAAACAACAATCTATGCCGGTGAAAAAGGTACTTATTTCAATCCTTTGGGTAATCCAGCCATGGCTACTGGCGGAACCGGAGATACCCTTTGTGGGATTATCGCCAGTTTTTTAGCACAATTTCCAAAAGATGTTACCAGTGTCCTCGCCGCCGTTTATCTCCATAGTTTCATTGGCGATGAACTAGCAAAAGATAACTATGTTGTTTTACCAACGAAAATTAGTGAGGCCTTGCCGTATTGGATGAAACGTTTTCAATCAGAGTAAAAAACAACCGTTTAGATAAATTAAATTTATCTAAACGGTTGTTTCTTACTATAAAATTAACCACGACGGAATGCTTCGACGTCACGAGCAATCATTAATTCTTCATCAGTTGGGATTAAGAAAACTTTTACTTTTGATTCTGGTGTTGAGATGACCAACTCCTCACCACGTTTTGCATTTTGTTCAGCGTCTAATTCACAACCAAACCAAGTCATGCCATCGATAATACGCGCACGTGTTGCTGAGTCGTTTTCACCAATTCCAGCAGTAAAGACAATCGCGTCTACCCCGTTCATCACAGTGACATAGCTACCGATATATTTACGGATACGATCTGCGAAGATTTCTAAAGCTACTTCTACTTCTGGTTTGTCTGCATTGTTTTCTAAGTCACGCATGTCACTTGAAAGGCCTGAAAGACCTAATAAACCAGATTTTTTATTTAAAACGTTAATCATTTCATTGATATCGATATTTAATTTATCCATTAAGTATGGTAATAAAGAAGGATCAATATCACCTGAGCGAGTCCCCATTGTTACGCCTGCAAGTGGTGTGAAGCCCATTGAAGTATCCACAGAAATACCACCGTCAACAGCGGTAATCGATGCGCCATTTCCTAAGTGACAAGTAATAATTTTTGTTTCTTCAATTGGTTTACCTAACATTTTTGCAGCACGTTCAGATACATAACGGTGGCTTGTGCCATGTGCGCCGTATTTACGTACACGGAACTCTTCGTAATATTCTCTTGGTAAGCTATATAAATAGTTTACTTCTGGCATAGTTGCATGAAAAGCCGTGTCAAAAACAGCGACACTAATAATGTTTGGCAATAGATGTTTGAATGCGCGAATGCCCATTGCATTGGCTGGGTTATGTAAAGGAGCAAAATCAGCTAAATCTTCAATATTTTTTAAGACTTCCTCATCGATAACAACCGACTTATTATAGAATTCACCACCATGAACCACGCGGTGACCCACGCCTGTAATCTCATCATAAGAAGATAAAATTTTCAAATCAATTAATTGATCTAATAACATTTTTACTGCAATGTCGTGGTCTGGAATATCAATAATTACTTCAAATTTTTGATCTTCCCCATATTTAATCGTAAAGATTGAATCGTTTAAGCCGATTCTTTCAACGATTCCTTTTGCGATAACCGTTTCTTCTGGCATGTTATAAAGTTGCCATTTTAAACTTGAGCTTCCAGCATTAATTGCAATTGTTTTAGACATTCTTTGTTCTCCTCAATCTGTTTTTATTATTTTAAACTCGCAAAGTAATTTTACGATAGATTAACTAATTATATAAGTTTTCTTTTTTCCAAACAGCCACTTGTTCAAAGAAGCGACTCACCGCTTCAATTTCTTTCAGTGTTGGTAAAGTCGCAACCAGTACTTCTTTAGCTTGTTGGGATTTTTCCCCTTTATTTTGTAAAACCACAAGACTTTTTTGCGCACTTTCTTGTTTAAAGAGCTCAGTTGGTAGTTGGATAACTCCTTGCAGATAGACCGCTTCACTTAACCAGTTTTTTAATTCCGAACTTTGTTCAGAATCTAAAAAGTTACTTGGCAATAAAAATAGTCCAAAGCCAGCATCTTTGACTTGTTTCATCCCTTGTTCCATTAGAAGATGATGCGCGAAGCTATGGCCTTCTTTCGTTGCGGTTATAAATTTTTCAGCAATTTCATCAATTGGGTAATACCCAACTGGTAAATCACTCACGAGTACATCAAATTTGCTAGAAAAAGGATATTGTAACGCATCGTGTAGTTGTAACGTAACCGCTTGTTTTGTCCACTGACCATTGGCTGCGGCGACCTCAATTAATAATTCATCATTGTCTATCCCTGTTCCTTGAACTTGATAACCAGAGACACCCAAACTTGTTAAAAGCGTTAATAGCAAATTTCCGGTACCCACACATACATCTAAAATGGTTAATGGTTTGGTTTTTTCCGGATAAAATTGCTCAATTAAATAAACAAATAAATAACCAATACTGTCTGGCGTTAACTGATGATTGGCTTGCAAAGGTTCAGTCTGTAAACCTTTTAATAGTAACAACTGACTCAATTTGCGTAATTCTTCTGGTTTTAAATCGATTTTTTTTAATTCTTCATAAATTTGGCCTAGCTTCTCAGTAGTCGCTTGATCCGGTACTTCACCAATTATCCGAATTTGATAATCATCTAGGATATTTTCAACTTGCTCTAAATATGCTTCAAAAAAAGAAGTGGTTAAAGCATTTTGCAACAATTGAATGGCTTCATTATTCAGGTGAAAACTTTGTTCAATTTTTTCCATCGTTCTAAGCCCCCTCTTTTTTCAAAAAATCACTATAACAACCATTATACCTGTTTAATTTTAGCCGATTTAATCCAAATAATCAACCGCTAGCCTCCATCCTTTGAATTTTTATTGTTTTTCCTAAAAATCAGCAAAAAAGCGACTACAAAAGATCGAAATCCTTTTGTAATCGCTAAACTTTGTGAATTTTTTTATAAAGTTCTTGTTTTTTCAACCTCTTCACGAGTGATGCGAAGTACCCCCTCGTTCCCCTTGTTTTTTATTGATTCTTTTGATTTTGTCATTTTACTCGATTGGCATTGCAGTCGTGCTCGTTTGTGCTGTATTAGTTTCTTTTTCAATCTGTTTTCCTTCAATTGCCGGATAAGGACTGGGTTTTTCACTACTGCTAGAGCTTGTAGCATGAGTTTCCTTGGTTTCAATAGATATTTTAGGGTCAACTTTAATTTTATAATGCAAGCTTTGAATCGTTAAATCTAAGTTCGGTGCTTGATAAGTAAACGCGACTTTCCCAACATTATAGTGGACTTCGCCACTAGGCAGACGTTGATCTTCGGGTACACTAAGAAACTCATTTAAAAACAACTCTTGCATAATTTTTATTTGATAATATTCTTTCGTCCTTTGGAAAAACAAAGTCGAGGTACGATAACTTTCTGCCATTCCTAAATACAAGAGACTTAAGACGCCCATCGTCACGATGGCAATTAGTAAGAGACTTCCGCGATGTTTATTCTTGAATGGTCCACTGGCCAACGCGCTCCACCCCATTTAAATAAGTTACTTGCATGGTGATATTTTTGTCATTTTGTTTAAATGTTAAGTTGGCTACTTGAGTCAATAACGGTTCATTGCCACCATGATTAATCAAAATCACTCGTTTATTATTATCTGTGCGTTTAAGACGCATCTCCACTTTATTGCCTTGATCGTCTAATTTATAACGCTCAAAAATCACTTCAAAATTCAGCACTTCTTTTACTTTCCCTAACAAAAAAACCTCATCGATTTGCCTTAAACAAATTTGCCACTCTAATTCTTGCCGATCAAGTAATTGCTGGTTGACTTTTTGGCTTTGGGGGAGAACCCCTGATAAAGCTACAAAAAATAAACTCACAAAACTCAAAGCCACTAAACATTCAATTAAGGTAAAACCTTGATATTTATTTTTCACGAAAAATCGCCACCTTTTGATTGACGGTTGAAAAACCAACAGAAGGAGTTTCCCTCAAGTCTATCTCAATTTGAACCTCCCCATTACGAGCAACTTGATTGAAAATGGGCTGCTTGATTTGCTTTGCCCGTGCGGCTACAACTTCTTCATAGAGCACTCGGTAGGCCCTTAACTCCGCTTGTTGTTTTTTTATTTGTAAAACAAAAGTACTTTGCCCTGCATAAAAATGGAATAAGGTAAACGTCAAGATGGCGAGTGCCACAAGACTTTCAATCAGAATAAAGCCTTTATTTCGTTGGTTCAACTTTTTTTTCATAGCGGCCCTTTCCAAAAAGGAATTCATAGGTAATTTTTTGTTTTTTCTTTGGCCAAGAGAAAATAACTTTCTCTTGGTTTTGAATATCGCCAGTTGCTAAACTAAAGAAAACTCTTGGAAAATGAATCACCGTTAACCCTTCTGGCACAAATTGAGCCACTTTTTCACCTTCCTCTAATAAAAATTCAATGGAGTTTGGTTGATCATATTCACGTTTAATCGTTGTTCGTTGAGTCGAAAAAACAGCGGCTTGTTGCGTCAGTAATATGTTATTCTCAAATTGATTAAGAAAGTAGTAGACTTCTAAATCTTCTTGAATTTTTGGTGCCGTAATTAAAGGCAAGCTAGCAAATAGACTTAAGACGCTTAGTGCAACGAGGCTTTCAATCAGGGTAAAACCACGAGGAGCATGCATCGCCTTTACTCTTTTCCTTTCACTTCTTTAAGATAAACTTGATACTTCCGCGAACTTTCCCCCCCTAAAAGTTTGATGATTTCCTCGTCACTTAACTCCCCATTTTTTTCAAATTTAGCTAGTTCTAGTTCTGTCTTAATGGTCTGGACAATGGCCACATCGCCAGTTGCTAAAACTTTGTCTTTTTGACTTGCAATATTAGGAATAAAAAGTAACACTAATACACTAATGATTAATAAGACTGCCATCATTTCTAATAAAGTGAATCCTGCGTGTAACTGCTGCTTCCAGTTTTTTTTCATTCAAACATTCCTCCCATATTCCCATAAATTGGTAAAAACATCGCGACATAAATAGTAACAATCATGATGGCTAAAAGTAAAAAAATAGCCGGTTGTAACAAGCGAAAAGCAATTTCCAACTTCTCAACTAATTTTTTTGTCAAAATTTGACTATATAAGATCAACTCCTCGCCTAATTTCCCCTTAATTTCTCCTTGAAAAATGATAAATGAAAATTCAGGGGTTAAAAAAGCATAATTTTTTAATTGTTCCGTTAATAAAACACCTTCACTTAAGCCTGCATGAAGTTCTTTGGCTAAAGCGACCATTAGAGATTGATTGGGTAAATGACTTAATTCATATAAAATTTGTTTGACTTCAAGCCCTTCTTTAAAAAGTTTGCCCCATTCCAGTGAGAAGTAACTCGTCTGATAAAAGCAATAAAGTGAACCTAAAAAAGGCAATTGACGTAAGTAATTCGCTTTGGCTAAAAGGGATTTTGATTGAAAATAAAGACGAAGACCCAAGACTGCGACCATTCCGAACCCCAGCATGAAGCCCAAGATCATTGGCGCCCACTCTAAAAGTAAAATTCCCCAATGGTCTGGGTCGACCATATTTGAGGCAAGCAGTTGGGGCAATAAAATATAGCGCATGCTTAGTAGCAAACCGAATGAAAAAATCATTAACACCACCGGATAAGTCGCTATTTTTCTGAGTTCCATTGTTTGTTTTTGGACCAACTTTCGATGATTTAATAAATTATTTAAGGTGTCCGGCACATTTCCATGAAACTCGGCCAATTGGATTTGCGTCACTTCTTGTGGATTTAAACCAATGTCAGCAAAACAAGTCCCTAATGACTGGCCCTCAGTTAAATTGGCGCGAAACTGTCGCAACAATTCGGCGGGAAATTGTTGGCTCCGAGTCATGACTTCTAAGCCTTCTTGAATACTAAAGCCATTTTCTAACAATAAAACGAGCATCTCTAAAAAAGCGACACGCTCTTTGGCTTTGATTTTCTTTTCTTTTTTCATTTAAGTTCACCTAAACGGATAATTTCATTGTAGGCCTCTTCCCACGTTTTAGTCGCTCTTTCCCCTTCAAAAAATTGATAAGAAAGTAAGGCCTTGGTTTGTCCGTGTGTATCTAAAAATAACTCTTGGTAAATGACCCCCATTAAACAATTATCCAACTCACTACTTTCACCCACTAAATCAACTAAGCGATTTTTCGTTTCAACCACTCCTTTAGCATGAATCGTTGCAAAAACTTTATGCCCCGTCAAAGCGGCCCGAATCGCGGCTTTAGCGGTTAACGTGTCACGAATCTCCCCAATAATTAAAATGTCTGGCCGATGTCGCAAAGAAAGTTTAATTAATTGGTCATAGGTTTGCTGAATTTTATCGTTTGTTTGCAACTGTAAAAAATTGGGCTCTTCGATTTCCACAGGATCTTCAATCGTAATCACTTGTCCTTTCATCTTTTGAGCCAAATGATACATGAAGGTCGTTTTCCCCGAACCGGTTGGACCACTAAATAAATACAGACCACTTTTTTGAAGAATGCTTTGCGTAATGAAAGTCGCATCATCAGGAAAAAAATAGTCGACGCTTTCATTTTTTAAATCGTGTAAAAAACGAATTACCAGACTTTCTTTCCCGCGATAATCTCCTACCGTTGAAAGTCGTAGGCGTTGGCGCCGGTTTTCTATCGGGTAAGAAATCGCTCCTAGCTGTGCTTTTCGCTTTTCGCCAACATCCATTTCGCCTAAATACTTGAAGCGTGCAATTAATTGTTGGGCCATTTCAATGCTTAATTCACCCGCAAAAGGAACCATCTGTTGGTCTTTGCGATAATAGACCGACGCACTTTCATTTAAAAAGTAGATATACAAATCTTGCATCCTTTGTTTGACGCCATAAAGAATTAATTCATCGGATAGTGCTTCAATTGACATCCTTATTTCCTCCCTTCACCAATAAGATTACGCAAAATCAAGGGATATTTTTTCTTGCTTTATTTTTACTCAAAAAAAAATACTTTACGAACAGGTCTTAAGGCCTACTCGTAAAGTATTTGACTTAGGGATTCGTTAAAATCGTTTGGGCAATTAAATTGGTATAATCAACTAAGCCTGTTTCATTCGGATGAACTTGATCTTCTTCAAACCAACTTGTTTGGTCTTGGCTGAGTTGATACCAATCAATTAGGGTAACATTCTTATATTTATTGGCGACTTTTGCTAACAATTGGTTGATTTCACTTTCCCAACGTTTGGTTGGAACATGGACATTGATTAAATAGACGGAACGATCGCCTAATTCGGTCATCAGTTGATCAAAATCCGCTTCTGTCCCCACGCCATTCGTTCCTAAGCCAATTAAAACGGTAGCGCTTAATAAATTTTCTTTTTTTAATTTTTTGGTGGTAGTGGCGCTATCGTAAATTTGCCGCCCAACAGTTGCATCAATAATCATTTTGGGAAACACTTCTTGTAAATGCGCCGTCGCTCCTAACATCACCGAGTCGCCAATTGCGGTAATTGACAGCTTTTGACCGGCTAAAATTTGTTTTTCGGTTAATTGCGAACCCATTTTTGCTACTTGCTTTTTACTTGCGTCTAAGGCAGGTTCTTGTGCCTCACTACTAGTGGTTTCTTTTACTTTTGATTGTTCTGCAAGTTTTTGACTTTTGCTTAACCGGTCTTGAAAGGCTTGTTGTTCGGCCGATGTTTTTTGTGTTTTGGCGGTCCCTAGGCCAATAAACGAAACCAAAAGAACCAATAAGATGCTTGCTTTTTTTAGCGTTAGCAAGTTTAGTGCTGGCTTAACTAGCCAAGATTGCCAATTATTTTTTAGCGCATGCCAACTGATTTTCTTCCCTGGTTGTTCTACCAAACGGTAAGAAAGTTCGCTTAAACCAAAAATTAAAAGGAGTTCAACAACGGTATGTAACCACAAATTTTGATTAATATTTTTTACTTTCGCTTCATAAAAAATCATTACCGGAAATTGCCATAAGTATAAACTATAGCTTCGTTGACCCAAATAAGTAAAGACTGGATTGGTTAGCCATTTGTTCCAGCTTGCTCCTGGATGGGCAATCACTGCCACAAACAGCATCGCTACTAAACTAATCAAATACATGCCACCATAATAAATAAAAGAGTAACGGGCATCAAAGTAAAAGAAAGCCAGTCCGAGAATTAAAAGAGCCACACCACCAAATAGATTGAGTAGCTTTTTGGCTTTATCTGGGATATCTTTACGTAAATGCGTACTTGGCCAAATAAAAGCCAGCAAATTCCCTAACCATAAGGAAAATAAACGTGTATCTGTCCCATAGTATACCCGACTAGGATCACTGCCAGGCGTAAATAAAAGCCCCATTAACACGGCTGAAATTAAAGTAGCCAGCAATAAAAATTGATTGATTCTTTTTTTCTTTTTTACGAATTTCATTAATCCCAAAAATACCAGTGGCCAAATCAGGTAATTTTGCCCTTCAACGGCTAAAGACCACAGATGGGTAAAAGGCGATTCATTCGTAAAACGATCGAAGTAGGACAAGCCCCGCTCGATTTGCCACCAGTTATTCGTGTAAGTCAAGCTGCTAAAAACAATTCCTCGCAAATTGACTAATAAATTTCTTTGAAAAAGAGTAATATAAGCAGTTGAAATAACGAGTACTGCTAGTAGCGCGGGGTAAAGTCGTTTCAATCGACGAAGATAAAAATCTTTCAAGTTGATTTTTTGTGTACTTTGCCATTCTTGTCTTAAATGATCCGTAATTAAATAACCGGATATTATATAAAAAACTGCCACCCCTAAATAGCCACCGCGCATTTGGCTAGGAAATAAGTGATAAAAAATCACCCCAATCACCGCCATACTTCGCAAGCCATTTAGGCCAGAAATATAACGATTCTTATTTTGTTTCGTTTTTTCCATGTTTTCTTCCTCATTTATTGTTTAAGTTTCTCTAATTACAAATCTTCTTCATAAAAACGCCCTAAAATTTGAACATTGTCGGCAATACTGACAAAGGCTTTTGGATCGGTTTCTTTCATGACTTGTTTTAAAAAAGGCAATTCATAACGGGTCACGACCGTGAGTAAAACTTTTTGGTGATCATAACGAAAAGCCCCCTCGGCATCATTAATAATCGTAATCCCTCGACGCAACCTTCCATGAATACCTTGAACGACTTCATCAGGATGCGAGGTAATAATTGTTACTTGCATTTTCTTTTGTTTCGTAAAGACCGCATCGGTTACTTTTCCACTCACAAAAATCGCGAGTGCGCTATACAAGGCATATTGCCAGCCAAAAAGTAAACCAGCTGCTACCATAATAATCGAATTGAAAAAAATCGATAACGAACCAATACTTTTACCCGTTTTTTTGCGGATAGCGATAATCACGAAGTCAAGTCCGCCAGATGAGAGGTTGTTTTTTAAAACATAGCCATTGGCTGCACCCATGACCGTACCACCAAAGATGGCATTAATTATCGGATCGGTCGATAAGACTTGAGTTGGCATGATTTGCATAAATATTGAAGTTAAAATAACAGTAATCCCTGTAAAAAAAGTAAATTTTGGGCTGATTTTATACCAGCCTAATAAAAATAGCGGAATATTTAAAACCAGTAGCGCCGCAGCGACCGGGATGGACTTGTCGAAAAGCTCTAAGCCAAGTGTTCGAATAATTTGGGCAATACCGGTTACGCCACTTGAATATATTTTTCCTGGTTCATAAAAGAAATTAACCGCGGCCGAGGCCATAATCGCATAGACGACAGAGGTTGAAAATTTTGTAGCGAAATTTGAATACGGTAGATGTCTCATTAGCTTTTCCATTGGGAAGCCTCACTTTATATACATTTTAACAATCCTTCTCCATTATACGCACTTTCGCTTAAAAATAAATAAACAATTAGTAAAAGTCATCGATTTCGCGCGGACTTTTAACTAATTGTTTATTTTTAAGTTATTCTACTTCGACTGTGACGTCAATCCCTAATTCAAATAATTGTAATGGCGACACGCGACTTGGTGCTTGCGACATTGGATCAACTGCGCGACCATTCTTCGGAAAGGCGATGACTTCACGAATATTGTCTTCACCAGCTAATAACATCACTAAACGATCTAATCCTAAAGCAATGCCGCCATGTGGAGGAAAACCAAAATCCAACGCTTCCAGTAAGAAGCCAAATTGTTCATTCATTTCCCGACGAGAAAATCCTAGCGTCTCAAAAATTTGCTCTTGTAATTCACGGTCATGAATCCGTAGTGAACCGCCACCAATTTCATAACCATTTAAAACAATGTCATAAGCTTGCGCGTACACTTTGCTTGGATCAGTTGCCAACAATGGTAGGTCGGCTTCTTTTGGTAAGGTAAATGGATGATGGGCGCTGACAAAACGGCCAGCTTCCGTATCGTATTCAAACTGTGGCCAGTCCACTACCCATAAGAAATTGAATTTTGTTTCGTCAATTAATTCAAGTTCTTTGCCTAAGCGAGAACGTAACGCTCCTAATGCTGCTGAAACAACCTCAAAACTATCGGCACCAAACATCAATAAATCGCCAACTTCTGCGTTGGTTGCTGCCATAATCGCAGGCGTTGCTTCGACTAAGAATTTTGCAATTGGGCCTTTTAGACCATCTTCTTCGACTTTTAACCAAGCCAAGCCTTTTGCGCCATATTGGCTAACAAAAGTCCCAAAATTATCCATGTCTTTACGTGAGTAGTTCGCTGCTGCTCCTTTAGCATTTAAAGCTTTCACAACACCACCATTGGCTAATGCC